>NHKK02000031.1 GCA_002169475.2 Candidatus Pelagibacter sp. TMED239 | reverse complement strand
TGTGATTTAAGATTAAACGAACCTAGGTATGCTTCATTACCAAATATTATGAAAGCCAAGAAAAAACCTATTGAGCAGTTAAATGCTTCTGAATTAGATGTAGATATAATTCCCAAAATACAACAAATAAAAGTTGAAGAACCACCTAAACGTAAGGCGGGAATTAAAGTTTCAAATGTTGCCGAATTAGTTCAAAAATTAAAAAATGAGGCTAAAGTTATATAATGTCTGTTCTTTTAATAGCTGAACATAATAATAAAGAATTAAAAGCCTTTACTTTAAACGCTGTAACAGCAGCATCCCAGATTGATAACGATGTTCACGCCTTAGTAATTGGTAATAATTGTGGTGATGCAGCAAAAGCTGCTTCAGAAATACCTTTGGTAAAAAAAGTAATTACAGTTGAAGCTCCACATTACGAAAACTTTATTGCAGAAAATTTTGCTCCAGTAGTTATTAAATTAGCAGAAAATTATTCTCATATTGTTTGTTCAGCCAATACTTTTGGTAAAAATTTAATGCCAAGAATTGCAGCTAAGTTAGATACTTCTCAAGTAAGTGATATTATAAAAGTAGAGTCAGCAGATACTTTTGTTAGACCGATTTATGCAGGTAATGCTTTTGCAACGGTAAAAAGTACTGATGAAAAAAAATGTATCACAATTAGACCAACATCCTTTGATGCTTGTGAAAGTTCAGGTGGGTCAGCACCAATCGAAAATACTGAAGCTAGAGAAGAATTTTCTTTAACGAAATTTGTTAAACGAGAAGAAATTAAATCTGATAGACCAGAACTTGGAACTGCAAGAGTAGTTATATCAGGTGGAAGAGGAATGCAAAATGGAGATAATTTTAAATTAATTACATCAATTGCTGATAAATTAAATGCTGCAATTGGCGCATCAAGAGCAGCTGTTGATGCTGGATATATTAGTAACGATCATCAAGTAGGACAAACTGGAAAAGTTGTTGTTCCAGATCTTTACATTGCTGTTGGAATATCCGGTGCAATTCAACACCTAGCTGGAATGAAAGAAAGCAAAGTAATTGTTGCAATTAATAAAGATGGTGAAGCACCTATTTTTAGTGTCGCAGATTATGGTCTTGAAGCAGATCTCTTTGAAGCACTTCCTCAGTTTTTAGAAGAACTGAACAAATTAAACACTATACAAAAATAACATATAATATAAAAATTTACATATGCCTAGAGAAGCTATGGAATATGATGTTGTAATTGTTGGAGGAGGGCCTTCAGGTTTAGCTACAGCTATTAAATTAAAACAACTAGACTCAGAATTAAATATATGTTTGTTAGAAAAAGCATCTGAAATTGGAGCCCATATTCTTAGCGGCAATGTTTTTGAAACAAGAGCTTTAGAGGAACTTTTACCAAATTGGAAAGAATTAAACTCACCTATTAAAACAAAAGTTTCAAAAGAAAAATTTTTATTTTTAGGAAAAACTAAATCATTAAGTTGGCCAACATGGCTATTACCTGCAGTTCAAAAAAATCACAATAACTACATTATTAGTTTAGCGAATTTATGTAGATGGCTTGCTGAGCAAGCTGAAGCTTTAGGTGTTGAAATTTTTCCAGGATTTCCTGCAAGTGAAATTTTATATAATGAAGATGGTTCAGTAAAAGGTGTGGCGACACAAGATATGGGTGTAGATAAAAATGGTAATCAAAAAGATGGTTTTGAGCCAGGCATTGAGCTGTTAGGTAAAGTTACAGTGTTTGCTGAAGGATGCAGAGGTCACCTAGGAAAACAGTTAATTGAAAAATTTAATCTTTCAGAAGNTAAANANCCTCAACAATATGGNATTGGNTTTAAAGAAATNTGGGAAATNGANGANANNAANCATNNAGANGGANTNGTNATGCATACNGCAGGTTGGCCNNTAGANAATAATACNTATGGNGGAAGTTTTATGTATCATGCTGAAAATAAACAAGTTTATGTAGGTTATGTAATAGGTTTAGATTACAAAAATCCTCACCTTTCACCGTTTGATGAATTTCAAAGATTNAAAACTCANCCGGCTATCAAAAAAATAATTTCAGGTGGAAAAAGAATTTCNTATGGTGCTAGAGCTTTAATTGAAGGAGGGCTTCAAAGTCTTCCAAAAATGTACATGCCAGGAGCTTTATTAATTGGTTGTGACGCAGGTACTTTAAATATGCCCAAAATTAAAGGTTCACATACTGCTATGAAAAGTGGAATGATTGCAGCAGAAACNATTATTGAAAATATAAAAGAAAATAAAGATTTATCTGGTTATGAAGAAAAATTTAAAAATAGTTGGGTTTATAAAGAACTTCATGCTGCGCGTAATGTTAAGCCTAGTTTTAATTGGGGTTTAATTCTTGGAATAATATTTACTGGTATTGATCAAATTTTGTTTAAAGGAAAATTACCTTTTACTTTAAAACACAAACATGCAGATCATGAGACTTTAAAACCTGCAAGCGAAATGCCAAAAATAGATTATCCAAAGTATGATAATATAATAACTTTTGATAAAACAAGTTCTGTATATTTAACTGGGACAAATCATGCAGATAATCAACCAGTACATTTAAAGCTTAAGGACCCTGATTTACCAATTAACTATACATTAGAAAAATTTGACGAACCTGCCCAAAGGTACTGTCCAGCTGGAGTTTATGAAGTACAAAAAGAAAACGATAAAAATAAATTTGTAATTAATTCTCAAAACTGTATTCACTGCAAAACTTGTGATATTAAAGAACCTTCACAAAATATCATCTGGGTAACACCAGAAGGCAGTGGTGGACCTAAATATGGAAATATGTAGATCAAGATAAATCTATTGCAAACTTTTTTAATGTTTCAATAGGCAAATGTTTAAGTGTATTTTTATGTGTTCTTTTTAGAAATATCGGACAACCTTTTCCTGCTTCTACTGCTTTAGCATACCAACTTGCACAAACACACCATCCATCCCCATCTTTTAAACCAGGAAAACCGAATTCAGGATGTGGAGTGATCAAATCATTTCCTGCTTCTTTCAACCATTCTAGAAATTCCGTAGTTACTTTTGCACATACAGTATGTACGCCATGATCATTCTTGTCTGTATTGCAGCAACCATCTCTAAACCACCCCGTAAGAGGATTGTTTGAACATTCCTCCAAATCTTCACCCAGCACATTTTCTTGAACTTTATTCTCCATAGACGTTATAAATTTTATTATCAACTGCGGCGTTAAAAGAAATAGATCTTCTCTCTTCTTTTGAGTTTTTGAATGGAAAAACAGTATGCATTAAATAATTAGGAAATATGTAAAAATCTCCAACTTCTGGAATTATATTATAAGTAGATGGAGACATGAACATTCTAGATCCATGAATTAACTGTAAGTTTCCACCTCTATATTGTTTAGAAGTTTTATTTTGAGTATGTTTTCCTAGCGATTTTGGAATTTTTAAAAATCCAGCTCCAGACACATGACCACCATGCCAGTGTGTAGGATTATACTCATTCTCAAATTGTCTAACTACCCATGTTTTAATTAAATTAAATTCTGATATTTTTTTTTCTTCATTTAATTCTATATAAATTTTTGTACATTTAGCAAGAAAATCGAGCCATCCAGATTTTTCTGCTATTTCTTTTTCTAACAAAAATTCTTGAGTCACATCACCAACTAAAGATTCTCCATAATTTAATTTTTCTGACTCCGCTTTATCATTAATAATTTTATCTATATGGTTATTTAATTTTTCTACAATTATCTCAGGAATTTTTACCTTAAAAATAGCTGGACCAAATATTTTTATGTTTTGATAATTTATTTTAATTTCCATAANAGTAAAAAGTTTTTTATATTTTGGTTGGATTTGGTTGTCCTTTGTAAACCTTTTTGGGATCAAATTTTTTTTTCTTTTCAAGAAACTTCATTTCTATTTTTCTACCATTATCTATTGGTCCTATCGGAATAGATCTGTAAAAACATGATCGATATCCAACGTGACAGCTTGCTCCATCTCCTATGTCAACAGTTAACCAAATAGAGTCTTGATCATCATCAATTCTAATTTCGGTTACTTTTTGAGTAAATCCACTTGTTTTGCCTTTATGCCAAATTGCCTTACGAGTTCTACTGAAATAGTGTGCTTCTTTTGTTTCAATTGTTTTTTTCAGAGCTTCGACATTCATATAACCATGCATCAAAATATCTTTAGTTTTTGAACACATAGTGATTACAGGTATAAGGCCATTATTATCAAATTTTGGTGACAGAAGATTGCCTTCTTCTATTTCTTCAACATTTTCTCTTTTTTTGAACATATATGGTAATTATGTAGCACATATATCTATATATTAAATATTTTAAAATTAAGTATTTGCTATATAAAATGGCCTTATGAAATTAGTTAAAGACACAGATAATAAAATTATAGAAAAAAATAAAGTTACTGACAAAGAAGCTGAGGAAGCTATTAAAACTATATTGTCTTGGATGGGAGAAGACCCTGGTAGAGAAGGATTGTTAGAAACCCCTAAAAGAGTAACTAAAGCATTCAAAGAATATTTTAAAGGTTATAATGAAGACCCAAGCAAAATATTAGATAAAACTTTTGGTGATGTTGAAGGCTATGATGACATGGTGGTTCAAAAAAATATTTCAGTTCAAAGTCATTGTGAACATCATATGGCTCCAATTATTGGAAAAGCTCATGTTGCTTACATACCAAAAGAAAGAGTTGTAGGNTTAAGTAAACTNGCAAGAGTNGTTGANNTTTTNTCNAAAAGATTACAAACTCAAGAAAGACTTACTATGCAAATTGCAAATACTTTAATGGAATCATTAGATGCTAAAGGGGTGGCAGTTACAATTGATTCAACCCACCAGTGTATGACTATGAGAGGAATTAAAAAAGAACAAGCAACAACTGTCACTAATTATTATTTAGGTCAATTCAAAGAAGATCTAAGTTTTCAAAATAGATATTTACGATTTATCAGCTCTACGTTAAAAGATTAGAGTGTCAGATCAATTTAAAGCGATAGTCCTTAATCAAGAAGGTGAAAATTTTACACGTGAGATAAAATCAATNGATAAAAGTTTTTTAAAACATGGAGATGTAACTATANAAGTAGATTACTCTGATTTAAATTTTAAAGATGGAATGATTTTAAAAAANGGAGGACGNTTGGTTAAAGAGTATCCTCATGTTCCAGGTATAGANTTTTCTGGAAAAGTTATTCAAAGTGATAATTCAAAATTTAAAGAAGGTGATGAAGTNATTNTNACTGGTTATAGAGTNGGCGAGATATTTTTNGGAGGCTATTCACAGATTGCAAAAGTCAACGCAGATTTTTTAGTAAAAAAACCTNAAAATATNTCAACTAAACAAGCTATGATTTTAGGTACAGCAGGTTTTACTTCATTGATGAGTGCATTCGCTATTCAAGCAAGAGAGACTATTTTGTTAGGAGAAAAAGTTAACGANGTTTTAGTAACNGGNGCCACTGGTGGNGTAGGAAGTATAGCGGTTATGGCTTTANCAAAACTTGGATATAATGTTTCAGCGGTAACAGGAAAAGAATCAAAGGCTGATTATTTAAAATCATTAGGTGCAAAAAACATTATAAATAGGGCTGAATTTGACAAAGATCCTAGACTTATTGATAAAGGATTGTGGGATGGNGTTGTAGATACAGTTGGGGGTAAAATTTTGGCNAATGCTATTGTACAAACTAAACCCAATGGAATAATAGCNGTATGTGGAAATGCTAATAATAATGAANTAAATACTAGTGTAATACCATTTATGCTTAGAGGAATTAAACTTTGGGGGATGGACTCAGCAAATTGTAGTATTAAAAGAAGAGAGTTTATATGGTCTGAGGCTTCAAAATTAATTGATTTTAGTTTACTTGAAAANTCAGTTTTAACAGTAAGTTTAGAGGAATTAATTGAAACTTATCCAAAAATTTTAAAGGGAGAAATCTCAGGTAGAGTTTTAGTTGATTTAAATAAATAATGGATTGGGATAAATTAAAAATTTTTCATGCAGTAGCTGAAGCGGGNAGNTTNACAAATGCTACTATTAATTTAAATTTAAGCCAGTCAGCTATAAGTAGACAAATTCAATCTTTAGAACAAGATCTAAAAGTCCAGTTATTNGAGAGACATGCAAGAGGATTAACTCTGACCGAGAATGGTGAATACGTTTTTAAAACTGCTCATGAAGTAATAAGCAAACTCAAAGAGGTTGAAACATCTCTTGGAGATCAAAAAAATAAACCAACAGGAAAATTAACTATAACAACAGTAAGAAGTTTCGGAACTCATTGGTTAACACCTAGAATTCAAGAGTTTATGAGACTTAATCCAGAAATTGAAATCGAACTAGTTTTTGATGACAAAGANTTNGATTTAAGNACNCGTCAGGCTGATATAGGAATATTCATGCGAAGACCTAAACAGCTTAATTATATTCAAAAAAAACTTGTAGATATTAAATACTATATTTATGGATCAAATAAATATTTAGAAAAATTTGGAATGCCAAAAACCGTAAATGATTTAAATAAACATAGATTTATTTCTTTTGGAAAAGGTGCTCCATCACCTGTTTATAATCCAGATTGGGCTTTAAAATTGGGTATGCATGATGGCAAAAAAAGAAAAACAGTAATGAGGGTTAATAGTGTAATGGGTCTACTTTTGGCTGTAGAGTCTGGCGTTGGTATAGCGGCATTACCAGAATACTTAGTTTCAAATTCATCTAATATTATTAAGGTTTTACCAAAATCTGAGGGACCAATTACTGAAGCTCACTTTGTTTATCCTCAATCTTTAAAAAATACTGCAAGAGTTCAAGCTTTCAGAAATTTCTTATTTAGCAAAATAGGAGATTGGAAATAATTATTATTTGATAAATAAAAATCTATTTTCTTAAAAAAAACTTTACAACTGCGACAATATATGCGATTGATAATCATTCGCATTGAGAATAATTCTCAGTCGCAAAATAGCAAACAATGAGAGAGATATAGTAATGAAAAAAATATCAATTTTAGCATTGATAATATCTTTATTTGCTTCAGCTTTTGCTATTGCAAATGAGGTGAATATATTCAATGCAAGACATTATAAGGCTGATGCTGAAATGTATGGAAAATTTACAGCAGCTACAGGAATTAAAGTAAATTTAATTAATGGTAAATCAGGAGCNTTAGAAAAAAGAATAGCCGAAGAAGGTGCTGACTCAGCTGCAGATCTTTATATCACTGCTGATGCTGGAAGATGTGGAGCAATGGAAGCTAAAGGTTTGCTTCAAGGTGGTTTATCATCTGAAACAATAAGAGCGTCTGTTCCAAAAAACTTCAGAACTAATAAATGGGTTGGAGTGGCTAAAAGAGCAAGAATAATTTACTATTCACCAGAGAGAGTTACAGGCGCAGAATTATCTGGAATGACTTATGAAGGTCTAGCGGATCCAAAATGGAAAGGTAGATTAGTAATTAGAAAATCAAGCAATATTTATAATAAGTCTCTTGTGGCTTCATTAATCGAAAATAATGGAAAAAAAGCTACAGCTGAATGGGCAAAAGGAGTTTTTGCAAATATGGCAAGAGAGTCTACAGGAAATGATAGAGCTCAAATTATGGCTGTGGCTGCTGGAGAAGCAGATATAGCTGTAGCTAATACTTATTACCTAGCGCTTATGTTGTCTGGTAACAAAGGCGCAGAACAACAAGCGGCAGCTAAAAAAGTTAAAGCATTCTTTCCAAATCAAGATGGTAGAGGAACACACATGAATATTAGTTGTGCTGCTTTAGTTAAAGGTGCTCCAAATAAAGCAAATGCAATTGCACTTGTTGACTTTTTATTATCACCAGAATCTCAGGAACATTTTACGAATAATACGTTTGAATTTCCAATGATAGGTGGTGTTTCTCCAAGTCCATTAGTAGTAAATAATTTAGGGTTAGATTTTAAACAAGATCTAGCAACTAAAGTTTCTAGTTATGGAAAAAATCAAGCTGCTGCTCTTGAAGTGATGACAGCTGCAGGTTGGAAATAGGAAGTAAATATAAGTGAAAAAGAATTTATTTTATTTTGATAAAAATAATTCTTCTAATGCAAATGGTTCACTAGTGGGTCAGATAACATGTGAACCATGCGCATCAGAGTGTGAAAAAATCAAAAGAAAAATAAATAATAGAAAATTATCAGATATTAAAGATGTAGAGGTCATGCATATTCTTTCTCCATTTAATATTAAATATTAATTTTCTTTTATAATGCCCACGATCTGTTGAATTTTAGGATTTTTACCCTTTCCTAATCAATTATTGTGGGCATTGACAAATTTCAGTATTAAAAGATTTTTTATTACATTATAAAATCAAATATATGTTTAGAAATTTAAATATTTGGTTTTTTGCATCTTTTTTGATTTCGATTACAGTAGCAATCCCAATTGTTACAGTTTTTTCAAGTTTTTTTGAAGATACTTCAAATTATTTTGAAATTCTTAAACAAACTTTTTTTATTGAATATATATTAAATTCATTAACTCTTTTGATTGGTGTTTTATTTTTAACATTTATTTTTGGAGTAGGTTCAGCTTATCTAGTTTCTTTTTATCAATTTCCTGGCGCAAACTTTTTTAAATGGGCACTAATACTGTCTTTTGCAGTACCTCCTTATATATATGCTTATTCTTTATTTGCTTTTTTTGAAAATTATGGAACAGCATTTACAATTTTGAAAACTTTGTTTGGAGAGGCAAATTATAATAAAAATATTCCTAAATTTGATGGTATGTTTGGCTTGATATTATCAATATCATTCTCACTGTTTGCATATGTTTATATACTTGCAAGATCATCATTTTTATATCAATCACAAAGTTTAATTGAATTAGGAAAAAATCTTGGTTTTTCAAAATTTAAATCATTTTATTCAATAATATTACCTTCGGCGCGTCCAGCTATAGTCGCAGGTTTGTCTTTAGTCGCAATGGAAACATTGGCAGAATTTGGTGCGGTAGATTTTTTTTCTGTTAATACTTTAACAACAGGGATTTACAATGCTTGGATTGCTTTTGACGACTTAGCATTCGCAAATCGAATATCATTCTTTCTTTTAATATTTATATTTATATTATTTTTGACTGAAAATTTGTCTAGAAAAAAAGCAAAGTATCATTTAGAGGCAAAAGGAGGCTTTAAGAAAAAAGAAAAAATTAAACTTTATGGAAGTAAATCTTTTTTTGCATTTTTGTTTTGTTTTGTTTTGTTTTTTTTAAGCTTCTTATTTCCATTAAGTCAAATGTTATATTGGACAATTAAATTTCCTGAAAATTTAAATAGTTTACAAATAACAGATCTTTTATTAAATACTTTATATCTAGTTTCTCTATCAAGTTTGATTTTAATAATTTTCGCTTTAATATCTAACTATGGAAATAGAGTTTCAAATAAAAAAGTTTTAAATATTTTATCCACTTTATCAATTTCGGGTTATGCAATACCTGGAGTAATTCTTGCTATAGCTTTTATAACATTTGTTGCGTGGTTTGATGATAATGTAATTAAATCATTAGGATTTTTATCTATAAAAAAAATATTTATAGGTTCAATTTTAGGATTAGTGGTAGTTTATTTTGTAAGATTTTATTCATTAGCTTTTAATGGAATAAAATCAGGATATGAAAAAATAAATATTTCCGTAGATGAGAGTGCATATCTTCTTGGATATTCTAAGAGCAAAACCTTTTTAAATATTCACATTCCTTATTTAAGAAATTCACTTTTATTTGTTGTTATATTAATTTCGTTAGAAATAATAAGAGAATTACCAATTACATTGATTTTAAGACCATTTAATTTTGAGACTTTTGCTACTACAGCCTATATTTCTGCATCAGAAGACTTGTTAGAAGCTGCAGCAGTGCCATCTTTATGTTTGATAATTATTGCAAGTTTTTTTATTTTATTTACATCTAAATATATTTTAAGAGATAATAATGAATAAAAATTATTTTGAAATTACAAATGCTTCATTCAAAGTTGGAGGCATAAATAAGGTAAATAACGTATCTTTTTCGATTGAAAATGAGGGTGATATTGTTTGCCTTTTAGGACCTTCTGGTATCGGAAAGACTACAATTCTTAGATCGATAGCTGGATTAGAAAAAATTGAGTCTGGTTCAATAAAACTCAAAGGAAAAACCCTTTCATCAAGTAAAATAAATATAGAACCAGAAGATCGCAATATATCACTATCATTTCAAGAAAATTCATTATTTCCTCATTTCACGGTCGAGGAAAATATTAATCTTGGCAAAGTAAGAAAAAACCCAGGAAAAAAAAAGAAAATAAATATTAATAAAATTATAAAACTACTTAATATTGGTAAAATATTACAACACTACCCTCATCAAATTAGTGCCGGAGAAGCTCAAAGAGTATCTCTAGCAAGATCATTAGCATCTCAACCAGATCTTTTGTTGTTAGATGAACCTTTATCTAACGTTGATCAAAGTTTCAAAGAAGAAATTCAAGTGCAATTAAAAAAGCTTTTAAAAGATTTAAAAATTACAACAATAATAGTTACTCATGATTCATATGAAGCTTTTTATCTAGGTAATAAATGTGGAATAATTTTAAATAAGCAGCTTAAACAATTTGATGATCCTTATAACGTTTATCATTTTCCAAATTCAGTAGAAGTTGTGAATTTTCTAAATAGGGGAATTTTAATTCCCGCAAAAGTAACTGGTGAAAATACTTTAGAAAATAAAGATTTAGGGATTATTAAAGGTAATTTTATAAAACATTATAAAAAAGGAACTGATGTTAAATTATTATTACAACCAGAAGATCTAGAACATGATGATCAAAGTAATCTAAAATTAGAAGTTGTTGATAGAAAATTTAGGGGAACAAATTTTATTTATACACTCAAAACTTCAACTAATACTTTGATACCTGTATTTGTTCACTCACATCACGTACACCAACATGAAGTTGATGAAAAATTTGGAATTAANCGACCAATTAATATTGATCATATAGTTTGTTTTTAATAAAAATAAATGCTTTCAAAAAAACAATTATTAACCAAAGGTATAGTTGATGTAGCACCACATATGTTATCTGTAATTCCATTTGGANTNATTTGTGGTGCAATAGGTATTGAACTTGGTTTTAATCCATATTTAGTCTATGGANTGTCTATAATTATTTTTGCTGGAGCTGCACAAATTGTATTTTTGCAATTATTATCAGGTGGNGCATCTGCTTTAATTGCTATTACATCTGTTGGTGTTATAAATTCAAGACATTTGCTATATGGAGCGGTATTATCAGAGTATTTAGAAAAATTACCTCTTATTAAAAAACTTTTAATTTCTTACTTGGTAGTTGATCAGGGCTTCGCCGAGTCCATTAAATTTTTTAAAAAAAATAAAAATGAGGAGTATTTATATTACCATTTAATAGGTTCAGGTGGTTTACTTTGGGTTTGTTGGCAAATAGCAACTTTAGCAGGAATTATATTGGGTTCGTTCGTACCCGAAGAGCTTGGATTAAAATTTGCAATTCCTCTTACATTTATAGCTATTGTTGTTCAAGATTTAAAAAAAATTGATCATGTGATTGTTATGCTTGCTAGTGGCATAGGNTCTTTATTATTTTTTGATGTCCCATTTAAATCTTATATNATTATNTCACCTATTATTGCTTTAATAGTTGCTGCACTGATATTGAGGTCTAAAAAATGACCTGGTCATCAATTATTATCGCAGGAATAATAACTTATTTCACGAGAATGACTATGATTGCATTAATTAATAGAGATATGCTTGGAAATAGAATTAAAGCTGTATTAGCTTATGTTCCTTCTGCAGTATTTCCTGCAATTATATTTCCTGGAATTTTTATTAATGATTATGGAGCTTTTATAGAAATGAATGATCCTAAAATTTTTGGAGCCTTGGTTGCAATTTTAGTAGGTTATTTTTCAAGAAATGTAATTGCTACNATATTATCAGGATTATTCTCTTATTGGATATTAATTTTTGTATTTAATTTTTAATAAAAGATCAAATTATTTTNTNATTTACAACAAAAAATAATCTTCTAGGAAATTTTCCCTCTTCAAATTTATCTAAAGTTATATTTTTAAATCCATCAAGTAATGAATTAANTTTTTCTTNTGAAAAATAATGTACAATAAATCCATCGTTTTCATAAAGATCTTCACCTCGATAAATCCCATTTTGAAAATCNCCATCATTNGTATGACGTACAGTATAAATATTNATACCNCCAGGTTTTAAAACTCTNAAAATNTCNCTATTTAATTTNTTTAAATCAATNTTTGTTAGAGCCATGCAATAAAGCATATGNGAATAAAANCCTTCTATTGAATTNTCAGCAAAAGGAAGTTTTTTTCTAATATCAAATATTTTTGTTGATAAAAATTCTGATAAATTATTTTTCTTAGCTTTTTGATTAATTATTTNAATTCCAGATTTACTGTAATCCATAGCCAAAGTTTGAATTGAATTTTTTGCAAATAGAACAGAATCTCTTCCTAACCCTGCTCCTAACTCGATTATTTTACTAATTTTTCTATCTTGAAATATTTTTAAAGCTTTTTCTGCTGATAAGCTTGGNGTTAGACCAAACATCTCAGGCTTACTTGAGAATTCATTTTCCCAATGCTGAGATTGCTGGTCTAATTTTTTTTGATCCAAATTTATTTATGTGGATCTGGAACCTTACGTAAATAAGGTTTAATTGTTTCCCATCCATCTGGATATATTTTTTTTGCTTCATCATTAGACACCTTAGGCACAATAATTACTTTTTCACCTGGCTTCCAATCTGCTGGTGTAGCAATTTGGTGCTTAATAGTTCTTTGCATTGAGTCTATTGCTCTCAAGATCTCATGAAAATTTCTACCAGTTGTCATTGGATAAGTTAAGAATAAACCAATTCTTTTGTCTGGTCTGATAACATAAACAGTTCTCACTGTCTCGTTGTCTACTGCAGTTCTTCCTCCAGAAGTAACACCCGCATCATCTTCAAGCATATTATAAAGTTTAGCAACTGCTAAATCTTCATCGGCAATAATTGGATACTCAGGTTTCATTCCACAAACATCTGTTATATCATCTAACCATTTTACGTGATCATCTACTGGATCTACGCTTAAACCTATAACTTTAACATTTCGTTTATCAAATTCTGGTTTCATTTTAGCTAATGCGCCAAGTTCAGTTGTACAAACTGGTGTAAAGTCTTTTGGATGTGAAAATAATACACCCCAGCTATCTCCAAGCCACTCATGAAAGGAAATATCACCTAACTGAGTTTTAGCTTTGAAGTCTGGAGCAACAGTATTTATTTTTAATGTCATTTTTTTTCTCCTTTAATCATTTATTTTAGAATGATTATAAATTATCCGCTTTATAATTCAACGATATTTAATATTATAAGCGCAACTTATAGGACGTATATCAACGAAGAATTTAAGATGTTATTAATTAGGCATGGAAAATTCAAATCATTCAAATGTATTAATTATTGGAGGAGGATGTGCTGGTATCTCAGTAGCATCAAGATTAAATAGTTTAAAATCAAGTTTAAAAATTTCGATTATAGAACCATCAGATAAAGCACTATATCAAGCTGCTTGGACTTTAGTTGGTGCCGGAGCTTATAATAAAAGTAATACAATTAAACCAATGTCTGAGGTAATGCCAAAATATGTTAANTGGATTAAAAGTTATGCAGAAACTTTTTCTCCAGAGCAAAATTTAGTCAAAACTTCTGATGGAGATTATACNTATGATTATTTAGTTGTATGCCCTGGTCTTAAATTAAATTTTAANGGTGTNGAAGGGTTAACTGAATCTNTAGGAANAAATAATGTTTGTACGAATTATGAAGCTGATATGGCTGAGTATACGTGGGAATGTTTAAAAAATTTAAAAGGTGGAAATTTATTATTTACTGAACCACCTATGCCAATTAAATGTGCCGGTGCACCTCAAAAAATAGCTTACTTAGCAGCTGATCATTTAAAAAAAAAGGGAGTGCTCAAGGATAGCAATGTAGAATTTTTATGCGCAAAACCTGTAATATTTGGTGTTCCACATTTTCAAGGTCCATTAAATGAGATTTGTGATTCTTACGGGATTACAAGAAGTTTTCAGCATAACTTAAAATCTGTTAACGGAGAAGCAAAAGAAGCAGTTTTTGTC
>NHKK02000036.1 GCA_002169475.2 Candidatus Pelagibacter sp. TMED239 | reverse complement strand
TACCTTCGTAGAATCTAGCTGCGTATGTAGAAACATTTGGATGTTCTCTTTTATATCCAGTAGCATGTTCAAATTTTACGTTAGGAAATTCTTTTGCAACTTTGTTGGTAGGATTCATATATCCAAAACTAGTTGTAAAAATAACGTCATGACCAGAATTAGCTAATTGTCTAAGAACCCTCTCAGCATCAGCACTTTCTGGGACACCTTCCACGTATGTTGTTTTATATCCGGCAGCTTCTACAGCTTTTCTTCCTACATCATGCTGATAAGTCCATCCATGGTCACCAGTAGGACCAATATAAACAAATGCTGCTTTAACATCTTTTGCTACAGCAGAAACAGTTAATGTAAATAAGAAAACTAAAGAAGAAACCAAATAACGAGTAAATATTTTTTTCATAAATTTATATTCCCTTTTAGTTTTTTTTAAAAATTAAGCTTAAAGTAAATTATNTAAAAAAAAATAACTTTTTTAATTTTAATTATCTTTATAAAAAGATTTACCTAAAGAACTGGGTGTGTTCAGTCTTATTTTTCTACTATCACGTGAAATTACAACCAATACTATTATTGTAATTATATAAGGTAATGCTGATAAAAATTGTACTGGAATTCTTACCCCCATTGCTTGCATATGAAATTGAATTATTGTTAAGCCCCCAAAAATCATTGCACCAAATAGAATTTTAATTGGATTCCAAGTAGAAAATACCACTAATGCTAAAGCAATCCAGCCTCTTCCCCCTGTCATATTTTCAATCCACTGTGGAGTGTAAATCATTGATAAATAGGCACCGGCTAGTCCGCACATGGCTCCACCGTAAAGTATGCAGAAATAACGGACCAACTTAACATTTATACCTTGGTTCGATGCTGAAACAGGTGAGTCTCCTACTGCTCTTACAATCAATCCTATCTTTGTCTTTTTTAAAAAATAATTTGTTAAAAAGGGCAATGCAAAAGCAAAATAAAATACAACTGAGTGTCCAAATAATATTGGGCCTAAAAAAGGTATCGTATCCTTTAAACTTTCAAATAAAACAGGAAATTCCTTTCCAGGAATACCAACAAAGTTTTTTCCAATCATTGCAGAAATTCCTATTCCAAATATAGTCAGCGCTAAGCCAGTTGCTACGTGATTTGTAATTAATGTTTGGGTTAGAAATGCAAAAATAGAAGAAATTAATAATCCTGCTAACATAGCACCAATAACTGCAACAAATAAATTACCTGTAACAGTCATAAGAGCAAAACCTGATATAGCTCCTATGATCATCATTCCTTCAACACCTAGATTTAGAACTCCTGATCTTTCTGTAATAAGTTCACCGCAAGATGCCAGAATTAAAGGCACTGCTGAGGCCATGATTGATGCAAGTATAAGTCCAATGAAATTTATATCCATAATTATTTCTTTGATCCTGTAAATTTAAATTTAAAAAAGAGTAAATAATCTGAAGCAAGGAGAAAAAATAAAATCATTCCTTGAAATACTTGACCAGTATATTTTGGAATTTGCATAAATATTTGTGCAGTTTCTGCACCTAAATAAGTAATTGCTACGACTAATGACGCAAAAATTATTCCAACCGGGTGTAAACGTCCTAAAAAAGCAACAATTATTGCAGTGAATCCATAATCTGGAGATACTTCTCTATGAAGTTGTCCAATAGGTCCAGTAATTTCACCAACCCCAGCAAGACCTGCGCAAGCGCCGCTTATTAAAAAAACAAGAATGATCATTTTTTTTCCTTTATAGCCAGCATATTTTGCTGTCTTTAAACTAAAACCTGAAACTTTCATTTGGAAACCTAAGTATGTCTTATAAAAAATAAACCAACTTATAATTACTGCAGCTAAAGCTAAAAATATACCTGCATGAATTCTTAATCCTTCAAATAATAATGGAAGCCTTGCTGAATCACTAAATTGTCTGGTTTCAGGAAAGTTAAATCCTTCAGGGTTGCTCCATGGTCCTACAACAAGATAGTCTAAAATTAATTTCGATACATATACCAACATAAGACTTACTAATATTTCGTTGGTATTAAAATAAGTTTTTAAAATAGCAGGTATTGATGCATAAAGCATTCCACCTATTGCACCAGACAGTATAACTATTGGAAGAATATAAAAACCTTCTTGATTATAAAATAGTAAAGCTACTCCTCCTGACACTATAGCGCCAAAGGTTAGTTGACCTTCTGCCCCAATATTCCAATTATTACTTTTAAAACAAAAAGATAAACCTATTGCAATTAAGCAGAGAGGTGTTGCTTTTAGAAGTAGTTCACTAAATCCATACATGTCTGCAATTGGAACTATGAAAAAAAACTTAAGAGCTTCAAAAGGTTTAAAACCTAAGACATAAAAAATTAATCCTCCAGAAACTAAAGTTAGAAAAATTGCCAATACAGGTGTTAAAAAAAATATTGCTCTTGAGGGTTGATCTCTTTTAACAATTTTAATCAATTTCTCCTCCTCCCATAAGCACCCCAAGTTTTTCAGAAGTAACTTCTTCAGCATCCATTATTTTTGATAACTTTCCTTTGTGGATGACAGAAATTTTATCACTTAACTTCAATAACTCATCAGTATCTGTAGAAATTAAAATTATTGATTTATTTTGCTCATTTATTTTAATTAGAGTTTCATGAATGTAATTTATAGCCCCTACATCAAGACCCCATGTAGGATTGAAACAAATTAATAAGTCTGGTGAGGTTATTAATTCTCTCCCAATAATTAGTTTTTGTAAATTTCCACCTGATAAAAACTGGCTTTTTAATTCAATATTATCCGTATTTACATTAAAGTCTGAGATGATTTTTTTTGAATGTTCTTTAATTTTGTTTTCATTTATTAAACCATTATTAAAAAAATTTGATGATTTAAAATTATTTAAGGCTACATTCTCAAAAATTTTCATTTGTGGTATTGCAGCTTGTTCTAGTCTATCTTCAGGTGAAAAAGCCATTAAATATTCTCTTCTTTCTTGTGGATTAAGATCTCCAATAAAATTTTTATTAAATTCTATTGAATTTTTATTTGAAATAATTTCACCACTTAAAATTTGAAATAGTTCACTTTGACCGTTGCCAGATATTCCGGCAATTCCTAAACATTCACCACGATTAACTTCAAAATTAATATTTTTTAAATTCGTCTCAAAAGGATCTTCACTGATAAAATTGAGATCATTAATTTTTATCAATCGATCTGAAGAGATTAATGTCGATTTTTTTTTTTTAACCATTTTTAAATCTTGGCCCACCATTTTATTTGCAAGTGACTCGATATTTTCTTCTTTAATTTGACTTATAGAAACAAGTTTACCTTTTCTCATAACTGCAACTTCATCGCAAAGCTTCATTACTTCTTTAAGTTTGTGTGTAATATAAATAATTAAAATTCCCTCCTCAGAGAATTTTTTTAACGATAAAAATAATTCACTTGTTTCTTGTTCTGTTAATACAGATGTAGGTTCATCCATAATTAGTACTTTAGGGTTTCTTATAAGACATCTAATTATTTCTACTTTTTGTTTTTGACCAGCTGAAAGATTCAATACAGGAACATCAAGATTTATTGAAAAATTATATTTTTTCATAATAGATTCAATTCTTTCTCTAAGATTTTCTTTTGTTTCATCAGAGTCAATAATTAGGTTTTCGAATACAGACAAAGTTTCAAAAAGATTGAAATGCTGAAAAACCATGCCAATATCATTTTTTTTTGCATCAAGTGGAGAGTTTAATTTTAAAATATTTTTATTTAAAAATATTTCACCTTCATCAGGTATAATTACTCCAGATAAAATTTTCACCAATGTTGATTTACCAGCTCCATTTTCTCCAAGAAGGGCATAAATTTTTCCACTGTTGAATTCTAATGAAACATTATCATTTGCAATACATCCAGGATAAACTTTGGTTACATTAGAAATTTTAAGATTTGTATTCATTAATTATTTTAAAGGTATAAAATTTTCATGTTTAGATAGCTGATATTTATTTGATAAAGTAATATAATTTTTTTTAATCTCTTTTATTTGATTAATAAACTTTTCTTTTTTTGAAGATGATAATTCTTCAATTAACATATTAATATTATGACTTTTCCAATACGAATTTTCTTTATTATACTCTCCATTATCAACTTTAAAAACTTCTTTAAGTATTTTTAAATCGTGAGGNATACTAAATTGATCATTTGTTATTTCATATGGAAAAAGATAATAAAAATTATCAAATCCTGCAAAAGTTATAGCGCTAAGACATAAACTGCATGGNTCATGTGAACTCAAAAAAATACAATCTTTTTCACTAGGTCTTGAGTTTTTATCTATCTCGTAAAATTTTTTTAGGGTATGAGTTTCTCCATGCCACATCGGATTATCAGTTTCATTATTTGATCCTGCAATAACCAAAGAGAAATCTTCTTTTTTTAGTATTGCCGCACCAAATATTTTATTTCCTTTTTTCACTCCTTTTTCAGTTAAAGGTAAAATTTCTTTAACAAATACATTCAAAAACTTTTCTAAGGCTTTTTCACTCATATGTTTGAATTATCAAATAAAGAACACAATTGTTACTATAATTAAACTTAAATTTATTGATAATTGACTTATTTATACAACTTAAAAGTTAATACTTAGTTAATAATAAAAATGTTAATTTGAACAATGTTAAAATTTAAAACAATAATAAGCTTATTTGTACTCTTACTTTTTTTTTCAGGGTGTCAGACTATAAAACAAAAAACGGATGCAATCGTTGAAAAAGAAAATGAAAAATTAAGTCAATACATTAGTAAGCCTGCAAGTGTTTTGCAAATGGACTTAGGTAAGCCTGATGAAGATTTTAAAAACGAAAAAGGAAATTATGAATTTATTTATAATACTAAAAAATATGGAATTTTGTGTGAGAGAAGATTTGAAATAAATTCAGATAATATTGTTATTGGTTTTGTATCTAACGGATGCTTTTAAAAATTTAAATTTTAAAGAAAATTTAAGCAAATATTAATTTGGTAATAGTATTCTTTTCTTCTAGTAGTTGTACTTAATAAGTTCATTCTAGGTTTTTTAAAGGCCTAAAATAAACAAATTTTAAAACTATATTTTTTTTTTATATAAATTAATAACTATTAATATAACTTCAAAATAGATAACGACGGAGGTTAAATGACTTCAAGTAAAACACAAATAGGCTCGTCAGGTAGCCCAGACAAGAAACTTCCATTAAATAAATCCATACCTTTAGGAATTCAGCACGTATTAGCAATGTTTGCTGGTAATATAACTGTTCCTATAATTGTGGCTGGAGTTTTTGGTCAAACACCTGANCAAAAAATATTTTTAATTCAAATGGCNTTATTTGTTGCTGGAGTTGCAACAATTATTCAAACCGTTGGATATAAAGATATTGGAGCAAGACTNCCTATAATTCAAGGAACAAGTTTTGCATTTATACCAATCATGCTACCATTTAAAGCNGCAGGTTTAGGNGCNGTATTTACGGCAGCATTTATTGGAGGAATTTTCCAAATTTTTATTGGAAAAATTTTAAAACCTATAAGACATCTTTTTCCACCATTAGTCACAGGAATAGTTGTGTTAATGATTGGATTTAGTCTGCTTAAAGTTGGTTTCATGTATGCTGGTGGAGGTGGATGGTTAATGAACAACAAACCTGAAATTTTTGCAAATACAAATCACTTAACTGTTGCTTTTACTGTTTTTATAGTTGCTATTGGTTTTAATATTAAAGGTAAAGGGATGGCCTCTTCTGCCTCAATTTTAATTGGAATAGTAGCTGGATTTATAGTTGCTATGGCACTAGGAATGGTTAACTACAGTAAAATAGAGTCTGCATCATGGTTTGCACTTCCTATGCCACTTCAATATGGAATTGATTTTGTTCCGGGTGCAATTATTCTTATGTTGTTTATGTCAATTGTTACAACGATAGAAACAATTGGAGATATCAGCGCAACAACAATGGGAGGCGCTAAACGAGAAGCAACAGATAAAGAATTGTCTGGTGGTATAATGGCAGATGGAGTTGGAACTGCATTTGGCGCTTTGTTTAATGCAATGCCAAATACATCATACTCTCAAAATGCTGGACTAGTTGCATTTACAGGAGTGGTAAGTAGACATGTTGGAACTATAGCTGGAATAATTTTAGTTTTAATGGGATTATTTCCAAAGTTAGGTGGGATAATTGCTGCAATGCCAGAGTCAGTAATTGGTGGAGCAGCGATCATTATGTTTGGAATGATTGCAGCGGCTGGGATTAAATTAATTTCAAAATCAGAAATGAGTCAAAGAAATTTATTAATCTTAGCGCTTTCTTTATCTTTTGGAATTGGAATGTCATTATTACCAGACTTTGTAAAAAATATTCCAGATTTTGGAATAAGTTTAAAGTTATTATTAACAACTGGACTTATACCTGCTGGATTATTAGCGTTTATTTTAAATGCTATAATGGCAAAAAAATAATTAATATTGGACTTGTGGGGCGCAAACCCCACAAGCAAGGTTTAACTTATTTAATTTCAATAAGTTTCTTTTTTTTATGTTCTGGAATTATTCTTTCACAAGATATTGTTAAAAGACCATCTTTAAGTTCTGCGCCATTAACTTTTACATCATCGGCAATAGTAAATGATCTTGCAAATTGTCTTTGAGAAATACCTTTATGAATAATTTCTCCATCAACATTACTTTCTTCTGATTTATTAACCTGTTTAGTTCTTACAGTTAATAAATTATCTTCAAACTCTACCTCTACATCATTCTTGTTAAAGCCAGCTAATGCTACTTCAATAGCATAATTATCTTTGCCTGCTTTCCGAATGTTGTAAGGTGGATAATTTGACTGCATTGTCAAATTTCCATTTCCCAACATATTTTCAAATTGATCAAACATGTCGTCAAAACCAATAGAAAAAGGTCTCAGAGAGTTAAATATAGATAGATCCTTACTTGTCATAATATCCTCCTTTGTTAAGCAAGTTTATTTTGTGTTAGTCCCATAAGGCAACCAACAAGTTTTATATAAGAATTACTTTTATTATTTCAAGATTGTAAAATTTAAATTTTTTTAGATATTTTTAATGCAAAAGCATAGTCTATAGCAATCTCTTCTATTGCACCATCTCTNCCNGATTTTCCACCATGGCCAGCGTTCATTTCAGTTTTTAAAAGAAGTAAATTATTATCAGTTTTATAATCCCTTAATTTTGCAGTAAATTTAGCTGGNTCATCAAACAGAACTCTATTATCACTTAAACTAGTTGTAATCAGTATATGTGGATAATCCATCTTCTTAATATTATTGTAGGGTGCATAAGAAAATATATATTTGAAGTGTTCTTCANTATCTTTCGCATTGCCAAATTCGTCAAATTCTCCAACAGTTAGTGGCAATGAGTGATCTAAATTTGTTGTTAAAGAATCAACAAAAGGAACTGCCATTATTATACCTAGAAAAAGTTCAGGTGATTGATTTACAACCGCACCCATTAGCAAACCTCCGGCAGACCCACCCATNCCAATCAATTTTCCTTTTGATGTGTATTTATTTTTAATTAAGTATTTTGCTGCAAAAATATAATCTTCAAATGTATTTTTTTTATTTGTAAGNTTTCCTTCTTTCCACCATTTCATACCTTTTTCCAATCCACCTCTAATATGAGCAGTAGCCCAAATAATATTTCTGTTGATTAAACTTAATTTTGTTGATGAAAAATTAGGACTGATNGAATTACCATAAGAGCCATATCCATAAAGTAATAAATTTGCAGAACCATCAATTTTAGTTTTTTTGTGTCTAGTAATTGTCAAAGGAACTAGCCTGCCATCATGTGATTTAAANTCGACTCTTTCAACAATATAATCATCAGGATTGTGCCCAGATGGTATTTCTTGTTCTTTGACTAGTTTCTTAGATTTATCCGATAAGTTATATAAATATGCTCTGCCTGGGGTTTTAGGTGATGAGTATCCGACATAAATATTTTCAGTATTTCTATCTCTTTGAATTAATGAAACACTAGGAACATAAATTCTTTCATCAGAAAATATTAANTCCTCTTCTATATTTGTAGAAATATTTTTAACAAATAGTTTGTCTAATGCATTAGATGTNTCNCTTCTAATTATCCANTTATTTAAAAAAGTTAGTCCTCCAATTAAAACTTCATCTTTAGAAGGTATGTATGTTTTCCAATTTTGATTTATCAAGCTATCAGAAATATCTATTTTAAAATCTTCTGCATTTTTATTTGTATGATTATAAAATTTATCATCCCACGAGTTAACAGAATAAATTATTCCTTTNTCACGTTTCATGATTAATTTTGGAACAGGTTTTATTTCATTTACTTTAAAATAGTACTGTTCAGAGGTGTTATGATCTGAGGTATTTATAAAAAAGTATTTTTCATCTGAGCTTAATCCAATACCAACGGTAAATGCCTCAGTTTTTTCCTCAAAGATTAATTCATCATCGTCTTTAAAATTTCCAATTTCATGTCTATAAATTTTTCTTGCTCTATGATTCTCATCAAGTTTAGAATAAAAAATATATTTATCATCTAAGCTAAAAGTAATTGAACCTGAAGTTTCATGGATTTCTTTTGNNATAATTTTTTTAGAAGCAATATCTCTAATGAAGATTGTGTAATATTCTGATCCTTTAATATCCAGTGAATAACCGAGGTATTTATCATTGTAACTTACCTCTAAATCTCCAACACCAAAATATTCAGTTTTTAATTTTTCCTTTTCCTCATCTCCATTCCAAATTTCTTCAATTTTATCAGAATTTATTTTTTTACGTAACTTAATCGAGTAGTTTCCTTTAGCTGTAGTTTTTGTCCAGTANTCATAAGTGTGATCTTTATATGGAAGAGANTCGTCATCNAATTTTATTCTTCCTTTAATTTCATNAAATAATTTTTTTTGTAAATTTTTGGTATCTTTTAAATNATGTTCTGCNTAAGTATTTTCTTCATCTAAATATTTTTTTACCTCTGGGTCTAATTTTTTTTTATCTTTTAAAACTTCCAAAATATTCTTTTGGTGTATCCAGCTGTAATTATCCTCCCATTTAATATTGTGACAAGATTTAATTTCCAATTTTTTAGTAAGTTGTGGTATTTTCATTCAGAATTAATTTATAGATGAATATTTTTTTTTTAATACTAATTGTTTTCATAATAATTTATTTTTTTTTAAGTTGGTTTGCTAAATCTTCATCAAGGAAAATTTTTCAGTTTTTTAGAAAATCAATAATTTGGATTTCTGTTATATTTGCGGTCATTATTGCATTTTCAGGAAGGTATATATTTTCCTTACCATTTCTTTTGGCGATTTTACCTCTAATAAAGACTAAAGCGGGTGTTACTCTTTTTCAAATTTTAAGACTATGGGGTTTTTTTAGAGTGTTAAAAAATTCNGGAAGATTTAATTTTAATAATTCACAGACAGGTTCAAATGAACAACCAATTTCTAAAGATGAGGCATATAAAATATTAAATTTAGATCCAAATGTTAAATATAGTAGAGAAGATGTNCAGAAATCTTATAAAAAAATTATGAAAAAAATTCATCCAGATTTAAATCCTGAGTTGAATAGATTGGCAGCAATTGTAAATGAGGCCAAAGAAATAATTTTAAAGGACTTAAGTTAATTTTTAAATCTATCAATAATTTTAATTATTTCATCAACAGAAATTAAATTTGGATCAATATTTGATCCGTGAGTTATTTCTTCTATATTAAAACCATTTGGCACTACACGATAATAATTCTTGCTATAATCAGTGTATGCTTTTGGAGTATCTAAAAGTATTACAATACTTTTTTTTCCAGATTGAGAAGTTATATGTGATCCAAAAGAGTCATTTCCAACGTACATATCTGAGCCACAAAGNTAAGGTATTACGTCTTTTACTTTTTTATCACTTAGAGTTAGATAATTATTTTTAGTTAAATTTGAAGTGATCTGGTTTTCAATTTCCTTTTCATTTGGGCCACAAAGAATAAAAAAAAANTAATCATCTAATTCATTTAACNGATTAATAAGTGATGAAAAATTTTTTGATCCCCATCTAGTTGAGGGACCAGATGAACCAGCTCCAATAACAATTTTAAATCTATGATTATGATATTCTTGATTAATTTTATTTAGTTTTTCTCTATTTATAAAAAAAGTTGTTTCAGTTGGACAATCATTAATATTTAAAAACTCTTCAGTTAATTTTTTTGCAGCATTAATTAAATGTAATTTTTTCTTTTTNAGTAATTTGTATGTCCATACATTTTTAATTCCTGCAATTTTAGCNGAAAGGTATGTTCTGAAACTTGGATAAAAGATTATTAAATTTTGAAAATTAAATTTTTTTAAAACATTNCTAAGTTTAAANATATCTATAAACTTTTTATNATATTGATTTAAATAATAAACTTTTTCTATTAATGGGTCATCAATGAGAGTTTCCTCTAAGTTTTTNCACAATGTTATAATCGTTACGGGTCCATGTTTTTTAGCNACTTNNTGACAATAGGAAAGATGCAATAAGTTAGCACCTAAACCTATATAGCTTAAATAAATACCTGTTTTCATAAACTATTATACATTTCTTCAATCAATCTCTTACCAAATATTTTAAATTTAAAATTATANTTNTTTTTTAAATATTTAGAATTTTTACTTGAACCAATTAAAATTTTATCTTCATTTTTTCTAATAAATTTATTATCTATTAAATAATATTTCTTATAATTTAATTTATTCATCTTATAAGCAAATTCTAAAATTTCTTTTCCNGATAATTTTTTTCCAGCAGAAATTATAAAATCCCTAGGTTTCTGTTTTGAAGCTAAAATTATATATTTTACGATTTCTGTTATCCAGGAATAATCTCTATAATTGTTAATATTTCCAACTTTAATCTTTTTTTTATTTTTTGCACCTATACAAACTTTTTTAATAAAAAAATCTTTTTGTCTTAATGGAGATTCTATTTGCATAAATATCAAATTGAATAAATTTAATTTAAATTTTCTATACTTTTTAATTATTTTAAAGGATTTTTTTTGAGCANTGATGTAGGGATTTTTATTAGTTGAAAATTTAGAATTTAAAGTGACGANACCTTTTTTTGAGTTAAAAATATATCCAGANTTNGCTTTAAAAAATTTTAATTTAAGTTTTTTTTCTCTTAAAACGTCTAAAAAATTTTTTGTTCCGGTATAATGAGAGCTTAAGGTNGTCTTTTTTAATTTATAACTTTTAGTTAAAGAGCTTTGACCAGAAAAATAAAAAACCTTATCTGGATTATATTTCTTTAAAATTTTTATTATTTCAGATTTATTATTTGAATTAAGTTTTTCAAATTTAACTTTTTTTTGAATTTTTAAAAATTGATAATTTTTATATTTTTTTTTAATTGATCTTGATGTGACAATTACTTTCTCATTATTNTTTAAAAAACCCAAAGATAAATAAGCTCCTAAAACACCAGATCCAATTATTAAGTTTATTTTTTTATTCATTTTTTTTTTGAATTATTATAATCTTTTAAAAAATATATGAGTTTAATAAAAGGTATTTATGCTGCATCTTTATCAGTGTTAAATGAAGATTTAACACTAAATATAAAGAAAACAATTGAACATGCTGAAATGGTTATTGATCAGGGTTGTCATGGTGCAGCAATATTTGGAAGCACAGGACAAGCACAATTAATATCCGTCGCTGAAAAAATTAAATTATTTAATCAATTATCTTTGAGCAAATATAATGAAAAATTTATAATTGGAACAGGTTTGAATTCATTAGGAGAAACGATTAATTTAATGAGTGTCGCAAAATCATTAAATTTTAAGAGATTCTTAATTATGCCACCAGCATATTANAAGTANGGGGATGATGAAGTTATAAAATTTTATTCAAAAATAATTGAAGCAATTCCAGATTCTNAAATTATTTTATATAACTTTGAAAAATTATGTGGTTATAAATTTAGTATTGAGTGTATAGAAAAACTTGTAAGTCGNTTTCCTNAACAAATTATTGGTGTTAAAGATAGTTCNTATAATCTTTTTGAAAATTTAAGANTAGAGAACTTTTCAATTTTACCTGGTTCAGAGTCAAAATTACTNAAAGGTCTTGAATTNGGNTGTTCGGGTATTATTACAGCTACTTGTAATGTTACAGCAGAATTATCGAGAAAAGTCTATGATGATTTCCATGCAGGTAATGAACAAANTATAAATCAAAAACTTTGTGATGTTAGATCTGAATTTGAAAAATACAACTTAATNTCAGGCCTTCATACATATTATGCAAAAAAAAATAGTTATTACAAAAACGTTTTACCACCTTTAAGTATTTTAAATTCTCAAAATGAGAATGAATTAATTAATAATTTAGAAAAATTAAATTTTTCAATCAATTCTTTAAAGGCAGCATAAAATGCAATTAGCAAGATTNTTAAATAAACTTTTTAAAAAAGATGGTTTTATATTAATTGATGCTAACTCAAAAAGTTATATTATNGGAACACCAAAGAGTGATAATCCAATTAAACTTAAAATCTTAGATAAAAAACTTCACTACAAATTGTTATTACAACCTAATTTACACTTTGGTGAAGCTTACACAGATGGTGATGTAATAATTGAGAATGGAANTCTCACTGATTTTTTAGACCTAGCTTTAAAGAATATTGGAAGAGGTGAAATTAATTTTTATAGTTATTTAATTAATAGAATTAGAGGTTCGTATAGATATTTAACGAATTTTAATTTTATAAAAAAGTCGAAGATGAACGTNTCNCATCACTATGATATTTCAGATGATCTTTATGATTTATTTTTAGATCCAAAGAGACAATATTCTTGTGCTTATTTTAAAAATGAAAATGATACNTTGGAAACAGCTCAAAATAATAAAATNCAACATATTATTAAGAAACTTAATATTAAGGAAAATCAAAAAGTANTAGATATTGGTTGTGGATGGGGATCATTAGCGATTGATATTGCTAAAAGTGCTAACTGTGAAGTTACTGGAATTACATTATCAGAAAATCAATATAACTATTGCAATAAAAAGGCTAAAGAACTTAACTTAGAAAATCAAGTAAGNTTTAAATTGGTAGATTATAGAGAATTAGATGAAAAATTTGATAGAATTGTAAGTGTAGGGATGTTTGAACATGTAGGTAGAAAATTCTACAAAAAATTCTTTCAGCAGGTAGAAAAATTGCTTAAAGATGATGGTGTTTCCTTAATTCACACAATAGGTTCGGTAAATCCTCCAAGAGACCCTCATCCCTGGATTACAAAATATATATTCCCAGGAGGATATACACCAAGCTTAAGTGAAGTGAGTAATTCTATTGAAAAATCAGGGCTAATTGTTTCTGATATAGAGGTATTAAAACTTCATTATATGCATACGCTTAGAAATTGGAAAGAAAATTGTATTAACAATAAAGAGAAAATCATTCAAATGTTTGATGAAAGATTTTTTCGAATGTGGGAATTTTATTTAGCAGGATGTGAAATGGCATTTAAGTGGGGTGATCAGGTTGTATTTCAATTTCAATTGACAAAAAATTATAGGTCAACTCCAGTTACAAGAGACTATATTTATCAATAAATTATTGATAGAAATAGAATCTCTTTAAAATGAAAAAAAGAAAAAAAAAATCAAAAAAAATAAAAAAAAAAAATACAAATAAAATTGTTAAAAAAATAAAGAATACTAAAAAAAAAGTAAAAAAATTAAAATCAAAATTAAAAAAAAATAAGAAAAAAAAATTAAGAAAAGTCAATAAAGTTTTAAAAACTAAAAATCCAAATAAAGAAAATTTTATTTTAAAGATAATTAATTTTCAAAATTCTTTAAAACCAGAAATTAATTTTAAAATAAATTTTGGTATTGAAAAATTAATTCAATCTTTTTTTGATAAAATAGCTAATACAATTGGACAATATAAAGCATTAAAAAAAGATGAAACTAGAAGAATAAAATTAGAAAAGATAGAAAAAACAAGACAAGAAAAAATTGAACTTCAAAATCAAAAACAAGAAGAGCAGGAATTAAAAATTAAGTTAAAGGAACAGACTTTAAAAGAAGAGATCAAATTAGAAAAACAAAGAAACAGAGATATAAAATTATTTTTAAGAAAAGAGCAAGCATTACTAAGAATTGAACAAGCTGAAAAACAAAAACAATTTTTAAAACAATTAAGACTAGAAAAACAAATTGAAAAATTTAGAGTCAGAGAAGTTAAAGAGTTAGAAAAACTTGAAAAAATTTCATTAAAAGAAAAAAGAGATGATTATGCTGGTCTTCAACAAAGGATAGAAAAATTAAAAGAAAAATATCGAATCATCAGAGATCAAAAAATAAGAGAAAGAGTTGAGTCTTTAGGGGTAAAAATTCAAGGAGATGAGGATAGAGAAACTTTATTACAAAAAGAAAAAGAATACACTATAGCGAGACAAAAAATAGAATTTGCTCTTGAAAGTTTTTATCGAAGTGCTAGCAGCTTAGTTTTTCAATTAAACAAGAGATATATTACAAGACATATGTCTATTTTTAGATGTATCGATAGAAGATTTGAAACTGGAGAAATTTTTGTTAAATGGGACGAGTCATCAGATGATGAATGGTTATTGTTAATTTATATAAAAAATAATTCTCCTGATGAAGGAATAGTAATTGAAGATAAAACTAATCCTGAAAAAAATACTTCTCATGAGTTTAAAAATAAGGATATTTTTAAAGCTTCTGATGCTATGGTAGACTCTTTAACCCAATTAATTGCAAGAAAAAGAGCCAAAAATACCAATTAAATTATCTTATTTTATTAGTTAGTATAGGGGATGTTTTTTGGGATCATTATAATGATAATTTTATATTTAATTTTAAAATATACTCTTGAATGGATTAAATACTTTAACAGTTTAGACTCTAGACTAGGTCAATCGACATGGCGATGGAGTTATGATTATCCTGTTATGGGAGAAAGAGATATATCTGATTTAGATGATAGAGATTTTGTTAGGTTAAGAAGGAAAAGAAATAAGATTATTACAATAATGTACTCGATTGTTTTAATTATGTTTATTGCTTCAATGTCATTGTTAAGTCAAATTTTAATATTTTTTTTAAAGTAACTTTTTGTGTTTAATTTTATATGTGTTTAAAATGACCAGTTGAAAATGATACATAAAGTATTATGTAAATTTTATGAGTAAATTTTTTGATAATTCAGATTTAATTAGAAATGATGTAGATAAAATCGTTTCTGATACTTTAAAGAACTGTGATGATGGTGAATTATATTTTGAAGATTCTAAATCTGAGTCAATTTTATTAGATGATAATAAAATTAAAAGTTCAAATTATAGTTCAGATTTAGGTTTTGGATTTAGAGCGATTTCTGATGATATAGTTGCATATTCTCATTCAAATGAAATTTCAAAAGACTCTTTAAATAATTCTTCAGTAAATCTTAAATCTACTCTTAAATCAGCCAAAGGAACTTATAATCATGAAATTCCTAAAACAAATAATAAATTTTACAATGATATTAATCCTATAGATCAAAAAACGTTAAAGTCTAAATTGGAAGTTTTGAATAATGTAAATGATTATTTACGTAAAAAAGATGTTTCTGTTAAACAAGTGACAGCAAGCTTTGCTGGTGAACAGAAATCAATTGAAATTATAAGATCTGGAGGCGAAGCATTAACTGATGTGCGTCCGTTAATTAGATTTAATGTTTCTGTAATGCTTGAAAAAAATGGAAGAAAAGAAACGGGGGTTTATGGAATTGGTGGTAGGCAATCGTATGATGATTATTTAAAAAATGATAATTGGAAAAATGTATGTGAAGAAGCTTTTAGAATTGCTTCAGTCAACTTAGAAAGTAAACCAGCTCCAGCTGGTGAAATGAAGGTTGTATTAGGACCAGGATGGCCTGCAATATTAATTCATGAAGCAATAGGTCATGGATTAGAAGGTGATTTTAATAGAAAAAAAACTTCAGCATTTCATGATTTAATGGGACAAAAAGTTGCAAGTGAAGACGTTACCATTGTTGATGATGGAACTATTGATAAAAAACGAGGAAGTCTCACTATTGATGATGAAGGCACACCTACGGAAAGAACAGTTTTAATTGAAAATGGAATTTTAAAAAATTTTATGCAGGACAGATTAAATGCAAGATTGATGAATACTAGATCAACAGGCAGTGGTAGAAGAGAAAATTATAAGCATATTGTTTTACCAAGAATGAGAAATACAATGATGTTAAGCGGAAAACAAACCCAAGATGAGATGATTAAATCAGTAGATAAGGGAATTTTTGCAGTGAGTTTTGGTGGAGGCCAAGTAGATATTACATCTGGAAAATTTGTTTTTAATTGCACAGAAGCTTACGAAATCAATAACGGTAAAATTGGTTCACCTATAAAAGGAGCAACTTTAATAGGGGATGGCCCTTCAATTTTGAAAGAAGTATCA
>NHKK02000002.1 GCA_002169475.2 Candidatus Pelagibacter sp. TMED239 | reverse complement strand
ATTAAAAAAAGTTGCAGATGAATTAAAACTTTATAGATGTCATACCATCCTAAACTGCACTAATGCTTGTCCAAAAGGCTTAAATCCTGCAAAAGCAATAGCAGAAATAAAAAAAATGTTAGCTACAACTAATGTTTAAATAGACTAATAAGCTTTTTTGATTTAAAACACCCTATTCATGAAATTAATAGAGCATTTTGTTGATGGTAAAATAATATCTGGATCATCTGATAGAAAAGGTAAAGTAACAAATCCTGCGACAGGTGAACAGGAATCTGAGGTAATATTAGCTTCAAAATCTGACTTAGATCAAGCAGTTGAGGTCGCAAAAAAAGCCTTTGAAACTTGGTCACAAAAGCCAGCTCTACAAAGAGCAAGAATTATTTTTAAATTTAAAGAGTTAATTGAAAAAAACTCAGATGAACTTACTGAATTAATTGTATCGGAACATGGCAAAGTTTATGAAGATGCAAGAGGATCTTTGATAAGAGGACTAGAAGTTGTTGAATTTGCATGTGGAATTCCACAAATGTTAAAAGGTGAATTTTCTGAAAATGTTGGAACGAGTGTAGATAGTTGGTCAATGAGACAACCATTGGGTGTTGTTGCAGGTATAACACCATTTAATTTTCCAGCAATGGTTCCAATGTGGATGTTTCCTATAGCAATTGCTTGTGGAAATACTTTTATTTTAAAACCTTCGGAAAAAGATCCATCTTGTCCTTTAAGATTAGCAGAATTACTTAAAGATGCAGGTCTACCAGATGGTGTTTTTAATGTTATTAATGGAGACAAAGAAGCGGTTGATGCAATTTTAACCAATCAAAACATCAAGGCAGTAAGTTTCGTGGGATCAACACCAATTGCAAAATATATTTATGAAAATGCAGCTAAAAATGAAAAAAGAGTTCAAGCTTTAGGAGGTGCAAAAAATCACCTAGTAGTAATGCCAGATTGTGATTTAGATGGTGCAGTAAATGGTTTGATGGGAGCCGCTTATGGTTCAGCTGGAGAAAGATGTATGGCCCAATCAGTCGCAGTAGCAGTAGGTGACATTGGAGATGAGTTAGTAGCTCGTTTATCTAAAAAAGCTGAAGCATTAAAAGTAGGACCTGGTATGGATAAAAATTCTGAAATGGGACCTCTTGTAACAAAAGAACATCTAGAAAAAGTAAAAGGATATGTTGATTTAGGAGTTAAAGAAGGTGCGAAACTTGTTGTTGATGGAAGAAATTTAAAGCTTCAAGGATATGAGAATGGTTTTTATATTGGTGGATGCTTATTTGATCATGTAAATAAAGATATGAGAATTTATAAAGAGGAAATATTTGGTCCTGTTTTATCTGTGGTTAGAGTTAAAACTTTTGACGAAGCTACTAAATTAATAAATGAACATGAATATGGTAATGGAGTAAGTATTTATACTCGAGATGGAGATGTTGGAAGAACATTTGCAAGTAAAATTCAAATAGGTATGGTTGGAATTAATGTTCCAATTCCAGTACCAATGGCATTTCATAGTTTTGGTGGCTGGAAAAGATCTTTATTTGGAGATAGTGGTATGCATGGAGCAGAGGGTGTTAAGTTTTATACTAAATTAAAAACGATTACTTCAAGATGGCCATCCGGCATTAGATCTAATCCAGAATTTGTTATGCCAACAATGAAATAACAAAAAAATAATGAGCAAGATATCTTTAATAGGAGCAGGTCAAATTGGTGGAACTTTAGCACATTTAATTGGGACAAAAGAATTAGTTAGCGAAGTAGTTCTTTTTGATGTTGCTAAAGGGATAGCTAAAGGAAAAGCTCTGGATATTGCTCAATCTTCTTCAGTTGACGGGTTTAATGTAAAATTTTCAGGTACTGATGATTATAAAGATATTAAGGACTCTGATGTAATTATTATTACTGCCGGTGTTCCGAGAAAACCTGGAATGAGTAGAGATGATTTATTAGGTATTAACCTAAAAATTATTAAACAAGTAGCTGAAGGAATTAAAAATAACTCTCCAGATGCTTTTGTAATATGTATTACAAACCCTTTAGATGTAATGGTTATGGCTTTTCAAAAATTTTCAGGACTAGATGCAAGAAAAGTAGTTGGTATGGCAGGAATATTGGATAGTTCAAGATTTAAATTATTTTTATCTTTAGAATTAAATGTTCCTGTAAAAGAAATTGACGCAATGGTCATGGGAGGTCACGGAGATACGATGGTACCTATGCCAAGATTTACAAAAGTTTCAGGCACTCCTTTGCTTGAATTAGTAAAAGAAGGAAAAATATCGCAAGAAAGATTAGAAGAAATAAATCAAAGAACTAGAGATGGCGGAGCTGAGATTGTTAAATACCTTGAAAAAGGATCAGCTTTCTATGCACCAGCAGCATCAGGAGTTCAAATGGCAGAAGCATATTTAAAAGATGAAAAGAAATTATTACCATGTGCCGTTCAATTAAATGGAGAGTATGATATTAATAATGTTTATGCAGGTGTCCCAGTAATAATAGGAAAAAACGGTGTTGAAAAAATAGAACAAATCGATTTAGATGAAAACGAAAAAAAACAATTTAGACATTCTATTGATGCTGTTAAAGCTCTTTGGGAGGCAGCATCGAAAATAGACTCTGATCTTTCAAAGTAATAATGAATATACACGAACATCAAGCAAAACAGATTCTTAAGAAATATGGAGCTTCTGTTCCAAAAGGTGTTTTTGCTTTAAGTGTTGATGAACTTCTAAAAAAAGCAAAAACTTTAAAAACTGAAAAATTTGTTTTAAAAGCACAAATTCATGCTGGGGGAAGAGGTAAAGCCGGAGGTGTTAAAATATTAAATTCTATAGAAGAGCTAAAGGTGTCAGCAGAAGATATGATGGGTAAAATTTTAATTACTCATCAAACTGGACCAGAAGGTAGAGAAGTTAAAAGACTATATGTAGAGGAGTCATCTAATATTGATAAGGAATTTTATTTGTCTTGCCTTATAGACAGAGCTAGTTCAAAAATTACATTTATTTCAAGTGATCAAGGGGGAATGGATATAGAAGAAGTAGCCAAGAAAAATCCAGATAAGATTTTAAGTACAAAAGTTAATTTTAAAGATGAAATATCAAAGGAAGATTGTGAGGAGATAATTAAAATTTTTGATTTAAATAATGATATTAAAAATGATGCTATTTCACTTATTAAATCAATTTACAAAATGTTTTTAAGCACAAATGCTAATATGATTGAGATTAACCCATTAATATTAACAAAAGAAAAATCACTTGTTTGTTTAGATGCAAAAGTTAATTTTGACGACAATGCTTTGTTTAGACATCCAGAGATTATGGAATTAAGAGATTTAAATGAAGAAGATCCAACTGAAATAGAAGCTAGTAAACATGATCTTGCTTACATAAAATTAGATGGAAGTATTGGATGCATGGTTAATGGCGCTGGATTAGCAATGGCTACTATGGATATAATCAAATTATATGGAGAGGAACCAGCAAATTTTTTAGATGTTGGAGGTGGTGCCTCTAAGGAAAAAGTTTCAGCAGCATTTAAAATTATCTTATCAGATAAAAATGTTAAAGGAATTTTAATAAATATTTTTGGTGGAATTATGCGATGTGATGTTTTAGCTCAAGGAGTAATTGATGCTGCAAAAGAAATAAAAATAAACGTTCCTTTAGTTGTTAGACTTGCAGGTACAAATTTTAAAGAAGGAAAAAAAATATTAGATAATTCAGATTTAAAAATAATTTCTGCAGAAAATTTAGATGATGCTGCTAAAAAAATAGTTGAGGCTATAAAATAAAATGTCAGTGTTAGTAAAAAAAAATACAAAAGTTATATGCCAAGGTTTTACAGGATCTCATGGTACTTTCCATTCTGAACAAGCAATTAAGTATGGAACAAATTTAGTAGGTGGAGTTACACCAAAAAAAGGTGGTCAAAAACATTTAGATAGACCTGTTTTTAATAGTGTTTTGGAAGCAAAAAATAAAGTTGGGGCAGATGCAACAATGATTTATGTACCAGCAAAATTTGCATCAGAAGCAATTATAGAAGCTATAGATGCGTCTATAGAACTTATAGTATGTATTACTGAAGGCATCCCCGTTCAAGATATGTTAAAAGTAAGACAAAAATTAAATGGATCAAATAGTAGATTAATTGGACCTAACTGCCCAGGTATAATAACTCCTGATGAATGTAAAATTGGAATAATGCCAGGAAATATTCATAAGAAAGGATCAGTTGGGATTATTTCTAGATCAGGAACTTTAACTTATGAAGCAGTAGCTCAAACTACTGAAAATGGTTTAGGACAATCAACATGTATTGGTATTGGCGGTGACCCAATTAATGGAACAAATTTTATTGATTGTTTGGATTTATTTTTAAAAGATGATGAGACAGACTCTATTTTAATGATAGGTGAAATAGGTGGAACCGCAGAGGAAGAGGCTGCTGAGTTTGTAAAAAATCATGAAATTAAAAAGCCTATTGTTGGATTTATTGCTGGAATAACTGCACCTCCAGGCCGAAGAATGGGTCATGCAGGTGCAATTATTTCTGGCGGAAAAGGCGGTGCAGAAGATAAAATAAAAAAAATGGAAGAATCTGGAATTACAGTCGCTAAATCACCATCAATAATTGGAAAAACTTTATTTAATAAACTGTCTAATTGAAAAATTATATTAGAGTACTATATTAAATACTTAGATGTCATCTTCAAAAAATCTTGAATTCGAAAAAACTTCATTTTTAAGCAAGGGTAATAGTGCATTTATTGAACAAATGTATTTAAAGTATATTAATAAAGATATTGATCTTCCTCAAAGTTGGTTAAATTATTTTGAAGGAATAGGAGATGAAATAAATATTATAGCTAAAGAAATTAATGGTCCTTCATGGGGCCCTTCAAAAAATAAAATTGATATAGACGAACTTGAAAAAAAAATTGAAATACAAGAGCAAAAAAATTTTAATGCTAATGAAAAATTTAATTTTCAAATAGTCGCTAACTCCAATAAAGACTCAATAAGTGCTGTTGCACTTATAAGAGCTTATAGATTAAGGGGCCATTTATTGGCAAAATTAGATCCCTTAGAAATGATGAAATCAGATTACTTAGATGAATTACATCCTGAATATTATGGATTTAAAAAAGATGACTATGATAAGAGAATTATTCTTAATGGAGTAATTAATCGGGAAAGTTCTACTGTAAGAGAAATACTTAAATTTTTAAGAAGTACTTATTGTGGTCCTATAGGTTATGAATACATGCACATTTCAAATCCAATAGAAAGAGTTTGGTTTAGAGATAGAGTGGAAAAGGACGATAATGCATTAAAATTTACTAATAATGGTAAAAATGCAATTCTTAATAAATTAATTCAAGCAGAAGGTTTTGAGAAATTTTTACATACAAAATATGTGGGAACAAAAAGATTTGGTTTAGACGGAGGAGAAAGTTTAATTCCTGCACTTGAACAAATAATTAAAATTGGTGGACAATCAAAAATTAAAGAGGTTAAAATTGGCATGTCTCATAGAGGAAGACTAAATGTTTTGGCAAATGTTCTTCAAAAATCTTATAAAAGAATATTCAATGAATTTACTGGAGATATGCAGGATAATTCAGAAGATGGTGCGGGTGATGTAAAATATCATTTGGGTGCATCTTCTGATAGAGAGTTTGATGGTAACTCAGTTCATGTTAGCTTAACAGATAATCCATCACATTTAGAGGCAGTGAATCCAGTTGTTTTAGGACAAACAAGAGCAAAACAGTTTTTTCATAAAGATACACAAAGAAATAAAGTGATCCCAATTTTAATTCATGGAGATGCGGCTTTTGCTGGTCAAGGAATTGTAGCCGAATGTTTTGCTATGTCTGGTTTGCCAGGACATAATACAGGTGGAACAATTCATATAATTATTAATAATCAAATTGGTTTTACAACTAGCCCAAGATTTGCTCGGTCATCTCCGTACCCGTCAGATGTTGGTAAAATGGTTGATGCTCCAATTATTCATGTTAATGGTGATGATCCTGAGGCAGTAGTTTATGCATCAAGAATAGCAACAGAATTTAGATTAAAGTTTAATAGAGATGTTGTTATTGATTTAATTTGTTACAGAAGATTTGGACATAATGAGGGTGATGAACCTTCATTTACACAACCCTTAATGTATAAAAAAATAAAATCTCATCCATCACCAATTAATATTTATGGAGAAAAATTAGTTAAAGAAGGACTTTTCTCCGATGAATCTTTAAAGCAAAAATTAAAAAATTTTAAAGATTTATTAGATGATCAATTTAAAAATGCAAAAAATTATAAACCTAAAATTGAATGGTTTGAAGGTACTTGGTCTAGGTATAAACCTGAAAAAGGAAAGGACAAAAGAGGAGCAACTGGATCAGACATAAATGTTTTGAAAAAAATATCTGAAAAAATTAATACAATTTCTGAAGAAAAAAATATTCATAAAACAATACGTAAAATTTTTGATGCTAGAAAAAAAGTTGTTAGTTTAGGCCATGGAATCGATTGGTCCACGGCTGAAGCGTTAGCATTTGGAACATTATTAGATGAAGGATATCCAGTTAGATTAGTTGGTCAAGACTCCGGGCGAGGAACTTTCAGTCAAAGACATTCAGTATTAAGAAGTCAAATTGATAATAGCAGATACATTCCTCTAAATAATATCTCAAAAGATCAAAAAAAATTTGAAATAGTAGATAGCTTTTTATCTGAATTAGCAGTTTTAGGTTTTGAGTATGGATATAGTTTAGTTGAACCAAATACCTTGACACTTTGGGAGGCTCAATTTGGAGATTTTGCAAATGGAGCACAAGTTATTATTGATCAATTTATATCTTCAGGTGAAAGAAAATGGCAGAGAGCTTCAGGTCTTGTTATGTTACTTCCTCATGGTTACGAAGGACAAGGACCTGAACATTCATCAGCAAGATTAGAAAGATTTTTACAATTATGTTCTAATGATAATATGCAAGTAATGAATTGCACAACACCTGCAAATTATTTTCATGCATTAAGAAGGCAAATGCATAGAGATTTTAGAAAACCGTTAATTATCATGACACCTAAATCTTTACTTAGAAACAAATATTGTGTTTCTAATTTAGAAGACTTTAATAAAGAAAATTCATTTCATAGAATATTATGGGATCATGCGTTAGATAAAAAATCTAAAGATTTTATAAAATTAAAAAAGAATTCAGAAATAAAGAAAGTAATATTATGCTCAGGTAAAATTTATTTTGATTTATTAAATGAAAGAGAAAAATTAAAAAAAGATGATGTTGTATTTTTAAGAATAGAACAGCTTTACCCATTTCCAGCGAAAACTTTAGTGAAAGAACTTAAGCAATATGCAAAAAATGCTAAATTTTTTTGGTGTCAGGAAGAACCAAAAAACATGGGCGCCTGGTTCTCAGTAAGAGATTATATCCAATGGACATTAGATACTATTAAGGCTAATAATAATAAAATTTCTTATATAGGAAGAAATCCAGATGCATCTCCTGCAACAGGATATGTAGATAGGCATATTTCTCAACAAAAAGAAATAATTAACAAGGTTTTTGAGTAATTTATAATGAGCGAAAAAATTGTAGTTCCAGTTCTTGGCGAAAGCATTTCCGAAGCAACTGTTGCCAAATGGTTAAAAAATGTTGGTGAAACTATAGAGGCAGATGAACCTATTGTAGAGCTTGAAACTGATAAAGTAAATCTAGAAGTGCCTTCACCAATATCAGGAGTTTTATCAGAAATTAATTCAAAAGATGGCTCAGTGGTAGAAGTTGGAGCTTTGCTAGGTTCGGTTTCGAGTAATGGAAAATCTCAAGCAGTTAAAAAAGACGAAATTAAAAAAATAGAAACTGCAACTAAAGAAAATAATGTAATTAAATTAGATAAATCTAATAAAGAACCAAAAATTTTTGAGGATAAATCTAAAGAAGAAAAACCATTAGTTTTAACAGAAGAAGAAAAACCATTAGTTTTAACAGATGAAATTGTTGAAGAAGAAAAAACTATACAAAAAAAAGAAAATCAAACTCTTTCGCCAGCTGTTAGAAAAATAGTTGTAGAAAATAAAATAGATATTAATTCAGTGCAAGGCTCTGGAAAAGACGGAAGAGTTTTAAAAGGAGATTTATTGAATTTAATGGGGGTTAACCCAAAACCTTCTGAGAGAAAAGTTCAATATGGTCAGGAAGAAAGAATTAAAATGACCAGACTCAGACAAACTATTGCAAAAAGATTAAAACAAGCCCAAGAGAATGCAGCTCTTTTAACTACATTTAATGAAGTTGATATGAGTAGTGTAATGGAAATGAGAAAAGAAAATCAAGAGGATTTTCAATCTCGTTATGGAATTAAGTTGGGTTTTATGTCTTTCTTCGTAAAAGCTTGCGTAGTTGCTTTAAAAAATTTCCCTGCAGTCAATGCTGAAATAGATGGAGATGAGATAATTTACAAAAATTATTATAATATTAGTTTTGCTGTTGGAACCGATAAAGGTTTAGTTGTTCCAGTTTTAAGAAATGCTGATGAATTATCTTTTGCGGATATAGAAAAAAATATTAAAAAAATTTCTGAAAAAGCACGTGACGGAAATTTGACAATTCAAGATCTTCAAGGAGGAACATTTACAATTAGCAATGGAGGAGTTTATGGGTCTATGCTTTCAACTCCTATACTAAACCTTCCTCAATCAGGAGTACTAGGTATGCATAATATAGTTGAAAGACCTATCGTTATAGAGGGAGAAATTAAAATAAAACCAATAATGTATTTAGCATTATCATATGATCATAGAATAATTGATGGAAAGGAGTCCGTATCTTTCCTTAAAATGATAAAAGAAAACTTAGAGGACCCAAGAAGGTTATTTTTAGATATTTAAATGTCAGAAAAATTTCAAGTAGTAGTAATTGGAGGTGGACCGGGTGGTTATGTGTGTGCAATTAGACTTGCTCAATTAGGATTAAGAACAGCCTGTGTAGAGTCGAGAGGATCTTTAGGAGGTACTTGTCTAAATGTAGGATGTATTCCTTCAAAAAGCCTACTTAATCTCTCTGAAGAATTTCATAAAGTTAAAGGTTTAGGAAATAAAGGGATAGAAATAGGTGATGTAAAACTAAATTTAGAAAAAATGATGAAAAGTAAAGATAAAGCCGTAACTGTTCTTACAAAAGGAGTCGAATTTCTTCTGAAAAAAAACAAAGTTACTTACTTTAAAGGTCATGGAAGCTTTAAATCTAAAAATGAAATTTCAATTAAAGATAATAAAAATAACGAAACTGTAATACAAACAGAAAAAACAGTCATAGCTACAGGATCGGTACCAGTCTCATTACCAGGAATTGATATTGACGAGAAAATATTAGTTTCATCAACAGGGGCTTTAAAATTAGAAAAAGTGCCAAAAAAAATGATTGTTATTGGAGGAGGTTATATTGGTTTAGAAATGGGATCTGTATGGTCTAGACTCGGTGCAGAAGTTGAGGTTATTGAATTTTTAGATCATATAACACCTGGTATGGATAAAGAAATTTCATCTGAATTTATGAAGATTTTAAAAAAACAAGGAATTAAATTTAATATGCAAAATAAAGTTGAAACAATTAAAAAAAATTTATCAGGGGCAGTAGTTTCATCAATAGATAAAGATGGCAATAAAAATAACTTTGAGTGTGATGTAGTTCTAATCTCTGTTGGTAGAAAACCAAATACAGATGGGTTAAATTTAGATTCTGTTGGAGTAAATTTAGATGAAAGAAAAAGAATTGTAACTGATAAAAATTTTAAAACTAATATTGAAAATATTTATGCAATAGGTGATGTGATTACTGGTCCAATGCTAGCACATAAAGCTGAGGATGAAGGTATAGCTGTTGCAGAAAATATAATTGGTCAATCAGGACATGTGAACTATGATACAATCCCTGGTGTAATTTATACAAACCCAGAAGTTGCATCTATTGGTAAAACTGAAGAACAATTAAAAGAATCAAATACAAAATATAAAGTTGGTAAATTTTCATTTATTGCTAATTCGAGAGCTAAAGCGATAGATGATGCAGAAGGTTTTGTAAAAATTTTAGCTGACGAACAAACAGATAAAGTTCTAGGAGCACATATAATTGGACCTCATGCAGGAGAATTAATAGCTGAGATTGGAGTTGCAATGGAATTTGGTGCAAGTTCAGAAGATATTGCTAGAACTTGTCATGCTCATCCAACTTTTTCTGAAGCAGTTAAAGAGGCAGCGTTATCAGTAGATAAAAGAGCAATACACTCTTAATTTTTTTTCATATTATAAAAATATGAAATATCCGATTCTTTTACCAAACATTTTTAATCATCCATTTACTTATGAAAGTAGTATAAATCTGCAAGTTGGTGATTATGTTTTAGTACCATTTGGAAAATCGAAAATAACAGGCGTAGTATGGGATGAATTTGAAAAAAATAATAATAAAAAATTCAAAATAAAAAATATTGTAATGAAATTAAATATTACACCTTTAAAAAAAAGTACAATAAACTTTTTAAATTGGTTTTCAGAGTACAATCTTATCCCAAAGGGTATGGCATTAAAGCTTGTTTTATTAAGTAGTAAGGCAATAGAGAGAAAAGAAAATAAACTTTATAAAATTTTTGATAACAAAATAAAAAAAAATTCAATTAAATTAACTAATGATCAAATCAAGTCTATAGAAAAAATGAATAGTTCAAATAAAAAATTTAGAGTTCATGTTTTGCAAGGCACGACTGGTTCAGGAAAAACATTGGTTTATTTTGAAGCACTAAAACCTTTGATAGAAAGGGGTTTTCAAGGATTAATTCTATTNCCAGAAATAGGTTTAACNAGCCAGTTTGAAAAAAAATTTTTAGAATATTTTGGATTTAATCCNGCAATTTGGCATTCNGGTATTTCAAAAAAAAATAAAGAATTGATTTGGAGTGGTGTTTCTAATGGAGAAATANNAATTATTATTGGTGCAAGATCATCATTATTTTTACCATTTAAGAAATTAGGCATAATTATTGTNGATGAAGAACACGATCAATCTTTNAAACAAGACGAAGGAGTTACTTACAATGCTCGTGATATGGCAATTTCNAGAGCATCCTTTGAAAATATACCAATAAATTTGATTACTGCTGTTCCTTCTATAGAAACTTTNGAAAATATTAAAAAAGGTAAATATGAAGTTTCTAGATTAATCGAAAGATATAAAAATGCAGCATTACCANGTTATGAAATTATTAANTTAAATAATACTAAACTTGANAAACAATCATGGTTATCAAATAAAATAATTGAAAAAGTAAATTNACATCTTAAAAAAAATGATCAAGTTTTGTTTTTNTTAAATAGAAGAGGATTCTCTCCAAATGCTNTGTGTAATAAATGTTTTACAAGTTTTACATGTCCTAACTGNAGTATCAATTTGGTTTATCATAAAAATAAAAATAACTTATTATGTCATTATTGTGGATANAAATCTGATTTAAAAAGAAATTGTANAAAAGAAGGTAGCTGTNAATTTATTTTTAGTGGACCAGGTGTTGAAAGAATTTCAGAAGAAGTAAAAAGAAAATTTCCTGATAAAAAAATAGAAATTTTTTCTAGTGACACTATGAATAAAAAAGATTCTAAAGAGAAAATAGATAAGATTGTTAATAATGAAACTCAAATTTTAGTTGGAACACAATTAATTTCTAAGGGTTTTCACTTTCCAAGTTTAAATTGTATTGTAGTTGTAGATATTGATCTTTCATCTCAAGGACATGATTTAAGAGGAGCTGAAAAAAATTTACAACTTTATCATCAACTTTCAGGACGAGCTGGTAGAACTGGAAAACCAGCAACAGTATATTTTCAAACTTATGAAAATAATACTAAAATGATTTCTGAAATTACAAATAAAAATCCAGATATTTTTTTAGAAAGAGAATTAGAAATAAGAAAAAAAAATAAACTTCCTCCTTTTCAAAGGTTTATTTCTTTAATCTTAACTGGAGATAATGAAAATAAATTAGAAAAAGAGGCTTTTAATTTTAAGAAATTTATCGAGACTAAAATTGAGGGAAAGATATTGGGTCCTGTGAATGCTCCATTATTTAGATTAAAGAGAAAGTTTAGAGTAAGATTTTTGATAAGAGGGCCAAAATCTATGAAAGTGCAAAGTTCTGTCTCAAAAATTATCCCTAAATATAAATTTTCATCAGGAATAAAACTTTCAGTTGATGTTGATCCAATAAACTTCAATTAATACAAAAAAAATGCTCTTTTTTGCAAATGTGTTACTTGAAGACATAAAGGTCATATGTTAATTAAAACGTGATTTTAAATTAATCTTCAATATTACAGAGGTGTTAAATTGAGTAAAAATAAAGGATTTTCGTTAACTTCAGCAGATAGATATTCTTTAGCTTTATATGAGCTTGCAACTGAGAATAATAATCTTAAGCAAGTAGAGGATCAATCTTTATCAATTTTAAATTTGATTTCCTCTAGTAAAGATTTTTTTAATTTGATTAAAGATCCAACTAGTAGNCAAGATGATTTACTGAAAATTGTTAATGATATTTCAGATAATAATAAATTTGAAAATTTATTAAAAAACTTTTTAAGTTTTTTAATTATAAAAAGACGTTTTTTTTATGTTGAGCAAATATTAAAAAGTTTTATTGAAACTTGCTCAAAGAAAAGAGGAGAATTAAAAGCTGAATTAAAATCTGCAAAAGAATTATCAGATGATGAAATTAAAAAAATTACTGACGAATTGACAGAAAATTTTAGTTCTAAAATAAAATTAAACTACAAACATGACAAAAGTTTAATAGGAGGCTTAGTAGTTCAAGTTGGAAGTACTATGGTNGATACCTCAATTAAAAATAAATTACAACAAATTGAAAATAGAATGATAGAGGCATAAATGGAAATAAATCCTTCAGAAGTTACAAAGATACTAAAAGAGCAAATTAAAAATTTTGGNGATAAAGCAGAAATTACAGAAGTTGGCCAAGTATTATCAGTTGGTGATGGTATTGCTAGAATTTATGGACTTGATAATGTTCAAGCTGGTGAAATGGTTGAATTTTCTGATGGCTCTAAAGGCATGGCTCTAAATTTAGAAAGTGAAAATGTTGGAGTTGTAATTTTTGGTGATGACAGAAATATTAAAGAAGGAGATATTGTAAAAAGAACTGGAGATATTGTTGATACTCCAGTCGGAAAAGAATTACTTGGTAGAGTTGTTGATGGACTAGGAAATCCAATTGATGGTAAGAGCNCATTAGACAAAAGTGTTAAAAAAAGTAGAGTAGAAGTTAAAGCACCTGGTATTATCCCAAGACAATCAGTTAGTGAGCCGATGCAAACAGGTTTAAAATCAATTGATAGTTTGGTTCCAATTGGAAGAGGACAGAGGGAATTAATTATNGGTGATAGACAAACAGGAAAAACTGCAGTTGCAATTGATGCTATAATTAATCAAAAAAAAATTAATGAATCTGGTGATGAAAAACAGAAACTCTATTGTATTTATGTTGCTGTTGGACAAAAGAGATCAACAGTAAGACAAATTCAAAAAACATTAGAAGAAGCTGGTGCAATGGAATACACGACAATTGTTGCGGCAACAGCATCTGACTCTGCTCCTCTTCAATTTTTAGCACCCTATACAGGATGTGCGATGGGAGAGTTTTTTAGAGATAATGGGATGCATGCATTAATNATATATGATGATTTNTCAAAACAGGCAGTCGCTTATAGACAAATGTCTTTACTTTTAAGAAGACCTCCAGGGCGTGAAGCATACCCAGGTGATGTATTTTATTTACACAGCAGATTGCTTGAAAGAGCCGCTAAATTAAGCGATGAACATGGTGGAGGTTCTTTAACTGCGCTTCCAATTATTGAGACACAAGGTGGTGACGTTTCTGCATTTATTCCTACTAATGTGATTTCAATTACTGATGGTCAAATATTTTTAGGAACAGAGCTTTTTAATCAGGGTATTAGACCTGCAATTAACGTTGGATTATCTGTTTCTAGGGTTGGATCTTCTGCACAGACTAAAGCTATGAAAAAAGTTTCTGGATCAATGAAGTTAGAATTGGCCCAATATAGAGAGATGGCTGCTTTTGCTCAATTTGGATCTGACTTAGATGCATCAACACAGCAACTTTTAAACAGAGGCTCTAAGTTGACAGAGCTTTTAAAACAAAAACAGTATTCTCCAATGACTGTGGCTGAACAAGTTATTTCTGTTTTTTGTGGAGTAAAAGGATATTTGGATGATATTGAATTAAAAGATATTTCTGATTTTGAAAGCAAAATAATTGAGAAATGCAAATCAGACAAACCTGAAATTATTGATTCTATTCTAGCCTCAGGTAAACTTGAGGATGACAAAGAAAAGTTATTGGTTGAAGTAATAACTCAATTGAAAGAAAACTTTAAATCTTAATAAATTATGGCAAGTTTAGACGACCTTAAAAAAAGAATAGCTAGTGTAAAATCTACTCAGAAAATTACAAAAGCAATGAAAATGGTAGCAGCAGCAAAACTTAAAAGAGCTCAAGAAAGTGCTGAAAAAGGACGACCATATTCTGAAAAAATGAATAATGTTATTTTAAATTTGTCTAGTGGTATTTCAGATAAAGAAAATGCTCCAAAATTACTTTCAGGAACTGGAAAAGATAAAATACATCTTTGTGTTGTCATGACATCAGATAGAGGATTGTGTGGTGGATTTAACTCAAATATAATTAAAAAAGCCAAAAGTTATTTTGTTAGGTTATCTGAAGAAGGAAAAGATTTAAAGATAGTTACAGTAGGCTCCAAAGGTAATGATCAGCTAAAAAGAGTTTATGGTGATAAAATTATTGAAAATATTTCATTTAAAGAATCTAAAAACGCAAATTATTTTGATGCAGAGAAGGTTGGAAAAATGATAATTGAAAAATTTGAGGCTAATGAATTTGACATTTGTACAATTTTCTATAATCAATTCAAAAATGTAATTACGCAAATTCCTCAATCTCAACAAATTATTCCTTTAAAAACTGAGAATACTGAAGACAACAAATCTGAGGATAGTTATGAATTTGAACCAGATGAAGATGAAATTTTAAGCAATTTATTGCCAAAAAATATTTCAACACAAATATTTAAAGCAATGTTAGAGAATTCAGCTAGCGAACAAGGATCAAG
>NHKK02000038.1 GCA_002169475.2 Candidatus Pelagibacter sp. TMED239 | reverse complement strand
TTTCATCAGATAAAATAATAAGATTATATTTCTTAGCAACATCTGCTATTTCCTCTAAATTTTTACAAACTAAAAGAGAAAATAATTGGTTCCCGACAGCTACAGAAATTGAAGAAATAATTTTAAAAGATAAACATAAAAATTATTTAATTTTTTTAAATTCACCAAACAATCCNTCTGGTCAAATTTGTGAAAATTTAAAGGAAATTTCAGATATTGCTAATAAATATAATCTTATTATTTTATCTGATGAAATATATTCTGAGTTAAGTTTTGGAAATAATTATGANTCTATTTCAAATTTTTGTCCAGAAAAAACAATTATNAGCACAGGATTAAGTAAATGGTGTGGAGCNGGTGGGTGGAGATTAGGNTATTTTATAGTTCCAAANTCATTAAAGGAAATTAAAAANATGATNAATGTCTTAGCNAGTGAAACTTTTTCATCTGTTAGTGCNCCTATTCAATANGCNGCTATAAAAGCTTATGAGAATGATCATACAAAGTATATTGATAAATCTAGAAATATTTTAAAAGCTCTNGGGGAATATGTNTATAAGAATTTAAAGTCTAATAAAGTTTTAATTAATAAACCTCAGGGAGGATTTTATTTAATGCCAGAATTTTTAAATAAAAAATTTAAATCTTCATCAGAAATGTGTGATGACATTTTAATAAAAACTGGTGTAGTNTTATTACCAGGATCTGATTTTGGTTTTGATAAAACAAGAATGTTAGTNAGATTAAGNTTTACAGATTTTGATGGTAAAAANTTTATGGATGAAACCCAAAATGAACAANTAATNAATAATNANTTAATTTTAAAATTTGCNCCNAAAATAGTAGAAGGTGTTGATAAGTTAAAAAAGTGGTCAGAATCAATATAAAATCTTCATATACATACCTAAATATTTCCTGTTAAGATTAAAATATAAAAATAACGATANAAGAGGAGAAGAATATATGANAAAAATAATTGCNTCTCTATCAAGNGCTTTACTGATTTTNGCTGCATCTTTGTCTTTGACNNGNNTTGCAAAATCAGCAGAGTTCTTNACGATAGGNACTGGAGGNCCTACTGGAGTTTACTTCCAAACGGGTAATGCTATTTGTAAAATGTTACANAAATCAGCAATTGCTAAAGAACATGGAAGNAAAAAAGGTATAGATAAAGCCTANAGATGTACNGCNCCATCAACTGGTGGATCNAACTATAANATNGGTCAAATTGCNGCTGGTGAATTTCAATTTGGTGTTGCNCANTCAGATTGGCAATNTCATGCTGTAAATGGATCTAGTAAATGGGAAGGAAAACAATTCAAAGGTTTAAGAGCTGTATTTTCTGTTCANAATGAACCNTTCCAAATTTGGGCNAGAAAAAANGCAAAAATCAAAGANTTTGCNGGATTAAANGGAAAAGTTGTTAATATTGGTAATCCTGGTTCTGGACAAAGAGGAACTATGGAAGAGNTNATGAAAGCAAANGGTGTTGATAATAGTTTCTTTAAGTCAACTACNGAATTAACTTCNTCTGAGCAAGTTAAAGCNTTGTGTGATGGAAAAATAGATGCTTTTGGATATTCTGTNGGATTTCCAAACGGTGCTATGGAACAAGCAGCAACTTGTGCAGCAAAAGCTTCACCTATTAATTTNACAGGATCTGAAGTTCAAGGTTTAATCGATGGTGCTGATTACTATGCTAAAGCTGTNATACCAGCTGGTACTTANACAGGACAAAAAAAAGATGCCACTACTTTTGGTGTTAAAGCAACTGTTGTTACAAGTAATGCAGTTGANGCAGATCTTGTTTATTTAGTAGTTAAAGCAGTATTTGAAAACTTTGATGATTTTAGAAAACAACATCCTGCTTTTGCTCCTTTAAAAAAGGAAGANATGATTGCTGATGGTTTGTCNGCTCCTTTACANGAAGGTGCNAAAAGATATTATAANGAAGTTGGATTAATGTAATCNAAATACTTAATTAAATTAAAAGGCCTGATTTTTATCGGGCCTTTTTTTTATATGTAATGATAAACAATATTAATTCTAAAATTCAAAGTAANATTNACGAAGACCTTTCACCGACAAGAAATCTTACTGGCTTGCATTTAAAGATTGTTGCAACAATTGCAATTATATGGTCATTGTTTCAACTTTGGTATGCTTCACCTTTCCCTTTTATNTTTAATATAGGNATGTTTAAAGGACTACCAGCTAGAGCTATTCATTTAGGTTTTGCTTTAACTTTAGCTTTTTTAATATATCCAATTTCTAAGGGAAAAAAAATTTCTGTTTTTGATATTTTAATTAGTTTAATTGGAGCTTCCTCATGTCTTTATATTTATTTTTTTTATGATCAGCTAGTTGATAGAGGAGGTGTACTTTTAAATATTTCTATTGCAGAGAATTTTATAATACCCGTTGAATTAATTATTGGAAGTTGNGGTATTTTAATTTTACTTGAGGCAACTAGAAGAGCAATAGGTTTACCACTAGTTATTATTGCAATATGTTTTTTATTATTTTCTTATTNTGGNAGATATGCTCCAGAAATAATTTCNCATGGNGGNCTTTCANTAAATAGATTAGTTGGTTTTCAATGGTTAGATCAAGAAGCTATATTTGGTATTCCCATNGGTGTATCAGTAGATTTTATTTTTTTATTTGTTTTATTTGGTGCACTNTTAGAAACTGCAGGNGGTGGAAAATATTTTTTAGATTTAGCTTTTGCTATGGTTGGAAAAATGAGAGGNGGACCTGCAAANGCNGCAATTTTAGGTTCAGGTATGACTGGATTAATTTCAGGATCTTCNATTGCAAATACAGTAACAACTGGAACTTTTACAATTCCAATAATGAAAAAAACNGGTTTTTCAAAAGAAAAAGCAGGTGCTATAGAGGTNTCATCCTCNGTAAATGGTCANATNATGCCACCAGTTATGGGAGCTGCCGCATTTGTNATGGCAAGTTTTATNGGNGTGACNTATTTTGAGGTTGTTAAACATGCTTTTTTGCCAGCAATAATATCTTATATCGCNTTATTTTATATTTCACATCTTGAAGCCTTAAAATTAAACTTAAAAGGAATGGATGACTCTGATGTTCCTAATTTAAAAAAAACATTCTTATCAGGAGTTCATTTTCTAATACCAATTTTTGTTTTAATATATATGTTAGTTTATCTAAGGTTCACCGCATCTTATTCTATTTTCTATGCAACTGTTTCACTTATTTTTGTAAATTTAATTAATCTATTAATTAAAAATACTAATTTAAAAAATGCTCTTAAAGAATGGTTTAACCAAACTATNGTNGGTTTTGANAAAGGTGCNTTNAATATGGTTGGTGTAGGAATAGCAATAGCAACAGCNGGNATAATNGTNGGGGCNGTTGGATCNACAGGNTTAAGTACAAATTTAATTATAGTNATNGANTCTATTGCAAAAGATAATGTTACAATACTNTTATTTTTAACTATAATATTATGCTTGCTTTTAGGAATGGGTTTACCAACGACTGCNAATTATGTTGTGGTTGCTTCATTGATGGCAACNGTNTTAGTTGATGTNGGGAATGCTTCTGGTTTTATTTTTCCAATTATAGCAGTTCATTTATTTGTTTTTTATTTTGGTTTAATGGCNGANGTAACTCCNCCAGTAGGNCTTGCATCNTATGCNGCNGCNGCTATTTCAGGAGGAGATCCTCTTAAAACTGGTTTTCAAGCTTTTTGGTACAGTTTAAGAACCGGAATTCTTCCAATTGTATTTCTATTCAATCATGAATTGTTATTAATAGGTATTGAAAATATTTGGCATGGATTAATTGTAATCGCAACTTCGTTAGTAGGTATACTGGTATTTACATCAGCAACACAAGGATGGTTTATAAATAAGTTAAAATGGTACGAAATTGTAGTTTTTCTTATAATTTCTATTTCTTTACTATCTCCTGAGTTTGTTCTAAATAAATTTTATCCAAAATATAATTATAAAGATATTAATGAAATTAATCTTATTAGATTAGATCCTAGTAAAGAAGTAAGATTTAAAGTTACACGGCCTAGTCCATATGGAGAAAGATATAAATTATTTGTAATTAATAAAAATACTTTTGAAAATGAATATGATATTGATGAATATGGAATGAATTTATTAAAACAAGATAATAGAATAGTAGTGGATACATTAAAATGGAATGGAAAAGCTAAAAAAAGTGGATTTGAAATGGGCGATTATATAAGTGAATTCAAAATAGAAAATTTAAATAGACCAAATAAAGGAGTTATTTATCCAATAGCAATTTTATTATTAATAATATTTGGTTATTTAAACTATAAAAGAAAAACTTAATCTACAAATGTTCTATTAAATTGATTTGAAACTCTTACAAATGTAGTGCATTTACTTAATTGTTTTAATGATGGGGCCCCTACATAAGTGCAACTACTTCTAATTCCGCCAAGAATATTTGAAATTGTGTCTTTTATTTTACCTCTATACTTTACCCTTACAGCTCTTCCTTCGCTGCTTCTATAACTAGAAAGTCCTCCGTAATGTTTTTTATTTGCTTCAAAAGAACTAGATCCATAAAATTCTATATATTTGCTACCATTTGACTTAATAATTTTACCCTTACCTTCATCATGACCAGCAAGCATTCCTCCAAGCATTACAAAGTCTGCTCCACCACCAAATCCTTTTGCAACATCACCAGGGCATGTGCAGCCACCATCTGCTATAATATGAGCACCAAGGCCATGTGCAGCATCTGCACATTCCATAACAGCACTTAATTGAGGATAACCAACTCCAGTTTGAATTCTTGTTGTACAAACACTTCCTGGTCCAATTCCTACTTTTACAATATCTGCTCCACTTAAAACTAATTCTTGTGCCATATCAGCAGTAACAACATTTCCAGCAATTATAGTTTTGGTTGGATATTTTTCTCTGACAGATTTTACAAATTTACTAAAATGTTCTGAATAACCATTAGCAACATCTATACAAATAAAATTAAAAAAATTAAATTCTTTTAAGACTTTATTGAGATTATTAAAATCTTCTTTTTTGATACCGATACTTAAAGCTATATTTTTATAAATTGGTTTAATCTTTTTAAATTGTTTAAATTTTTTAATATCATGTTGTTTTGTTAAACAAGTAATCATACCAAACTCGGATAGTTTTTCAGCTACTCCTAGCTCACCTACTCCATCCATGTTAGCTGCCATAATTGGTATCCCCGACCATTCATGATTACTATATTTGAATCTGTAGGTTCTCATTAAATTTACTTCTTTACGACTTGCTAAAGTGCTTCGTTTAGGTCTAAACAAAACATCAGAATAATCTAATTTTAAATCTTCTTCGATTCTCATAAAGTTATATATGATCTGAAATTTTAAAATATTTCAATTAATATATAGGCTGTGGATAACTTTTAGTCAATTTAATGTTAAAGAAATTAGATATTTTTAATAATTAATACTTTAATTAGACGGTTTATTTTTTAAAATTTTCCAAACACCTGAGGCTGAAGTTATAATTTTATTATTAGATTTTAGTTCACAAAATAAAAATACAAGTGTGTTAGTTTTTTTTAAAATTTTCGTGTTCCCAATAATTTCATCACTTATTTTTGATGCACCAATAAATTTTATATCTAAAGAAATAGTTACGCATGGTGCTTTATCTGCCACTCTATGTGCTGCAGTTCCTGATCCAGCATCTATTAAAGCAGCTAAATAACCCCCATGTACTATTCCAGCTGCATTTAAATGATTTTTATTAATTGTAGATTTAAATTCATATTCAGTATCGGATATTGTTCTGAATAAAACACCACCATTATGTTTCATAAAACCAGCTTTAATACTAATTTGTTCAAATTTTTTACTCATATTTTTTTATAATACAAAAGTTAAAATTAATAAAATTATAAATACAATTATAAAAAAATATATTACTGATTTTTGTAATGATGCTTTTAATAACCAATCTAACATTTCAACACTTTTTCTGGCGGACCGCCCAGAACTCGAATCTGGAATCTCTCGGTTCGTAGCCGAGTGCCTTATCCAATTTGGCCAGCGGTCCTTCTATAATAAATTTGCCACACATATCAAAGTTACTGTATTTTTTGATTTTATTAACAGTTTTTTGTTAAATTAAAATACAGGTTTGCATAAAAAACTAAATTTATATGATAAAATAAAAATTAAATATGCTTTTTTTTATAAATATAAAGCATTTTTTAAACAATGACTAAAGAATTACTTGTTCCTGATATTGGTGAATTTGAAAACGTTGAAGTTATAGAGTTGCTTGTAAATCCTGGAGATCAATTAAAAGTTAATGATCCAGTAGTAACAATTGAAAGTGATAAATCTAGCGTTGAAATTCCATCAACAATATCTGGAAAAATAGAAACTATAGAGGTCAAAGTAGGAGATAAAGTTTCAGAGGGAGATTTACTTTTAAAAGTTGTTTCATCTGATCAATCCTCATCTGAAAAATCTATTCCAAAAGATACAGAAAGTATTATTAAGCAAGCTGAAATCGTAATCACAGAAAAAAAAGAAGAAAAAGTATTAGTTGAAAAAGAAGTAATAAAAAAAGATAAATCAACTATCCTAGTAACAAATAATAAAGATATTGATTATTTAGAAACCCAAGATTGGCTAGAGTCTTTAAGTGCAGTTATTTCTAAAGATGGAAGCCATAGAGCTCACTTTTTAATTAAAGAATTAATTAATAAGGCATATCGTGAAGGGGTAAATATTCCTTACACACAAAACACTCCTTATGTAAATACAATACCTCCTGACGCAGAAATAAAATCTATCGGTGATCAAAATATTGAAAGAAAAATAAGATCTTTAATAAGATGGAATGCAGCTGCAATGGTTGTTAGAGCAAATAAAAAGTTCCCNGAACTNGGTGGACATATAGGAACATTTGCATCAGCAGCAACATTATATGATGTAGGAATGAATCATTTTTGGAGAGCAAAAAATAATAAATTTGGTGGTGATTTAGTTTATTTTCAAGGACATAGTGCGCCAGGAATGTATGCTAGAGCTTATTTAGAAGGCAGATTAAACGAAAAACAATTAGATAGTTTTAGACAAGAAGTAAAACCTGGAGGACTTTCTTCATATCCACATCCCTGGCTAATGCCAAATTTTTGGCAATTTCCAACTGTTTCAATGGGTTTAGGGCCTATGTTAGCAATCTATCAAGCTAGATATATGAAATATTTAATTAATAGAGGACTAATTAAAGATGAAGGAAGAAAAGTTTGGGCATTTTTAGGAGATGGAGAAATGGACGAACCTGAGTCTTTAGGNGCAATAGGTTTAGCTTCAAGAGAAAAATTAGATAACTTAATATTTGTAGTTAATTGTAATCTACAGAGATTAGATGGTCCNGTAAGAGGAAACGGAAAAATTATACAAGAATTNGAAGGTATTTTTCGAGGTTCAGGTTGGAATGTAATTAAAGTAATTTGGGGNTCGTACTGGGACTCNTTAATTGCAAATGACAAAACTGGTCATTTAGTAAAAATTATGAATGAAACAGTCGATGGTGAATATCAAGCAATGAAAGCAAGAGACGGAGCTTTTGTAAGAGAAAAATTTTTCGGAAAATATCCGGAAACTTTAGAAATGGTATCAAGTTTTTCAGATAAAGATATTTGGAGATTAAATAGAGGTGGCCATGATCCTCATAAGGTTTATGCAGCATATGATAAAGCATCAAAAAATATAGGTAGCCCAACTGTTATTATTGCAAAGACTATTAAAGGTTATGGAATGGGAAAATCAGGCGAAAGTGTAAATACTACTCATCAAACAAAAAAATTAGATATTGATGACTTAATGTATTACAGAGATCGATTTGATGTTCCACTAACTGATGATCAAGTTAGAAATATTGAATATTTTAAACCTGATGNAAATTCAGTAGAGATAAAATATTTAAAAGAACGAAGAATTAATTTAGGTGGTTTTCTTCCTGAAAGATCAACCTTTGCAAAACCAATAAAAACACCACCCAAAGAAATTTTTGATTTTATGAAAGTTTCAACTGGTGAAAAAAAAATGTCTACTACAATGGCGTTAGTTAGAATGCTTACAAATTTACTGAGAGATAAAAATATTTCCCCAAGATTGGTTCCAATAATACCTGACGAAGCAAGAACATTTGGAATGGAAGGTTTCTTTCAAAAAATAGGAATTTATGCCCATGAAGGCCAAAAGTATGAACCAGAGGATTCAGCTCAGTTGAGTTCTTATCGTGAAGAGAAAAGCGGACAAGTCTTAGAAGAGGGAATTACAGAGTCCGGAGCAATGTCTTCATGGATAGCAGCAGCAACAGCATATACAAATCATGACATCGAAATGATACCTATTTATTTATTTTACTCTATGTTTGGTTTTCAAAGGACTGGAGATTTAGCTTGGGCAGCTGGAGATAGTCAAGCTAGAGGTTTTTTAATTGGTGCGACGGCAGGTAGAACAACTTTGGCAGGCGAGGGATTACAGCACCAAGACGGACATAGTCATTTGATTGCTTCAACTATACCTAATTGTGTAGCATATGATCCGACATTTCATTATGAACTCGCAGTAATTTTTAGAGAAGGCATAAGAAGAATGCATGAAAAGAAAGAAAATATATTTTATTACATAACTACTATGAATGAAAACTATTCACACCCTGAAATGCCAAAGGATAAAAATTGTGAAGAGGGGATTCTTAAAGGGATGTATAAAGTTAAAGAGTTTAATAAATATAAAAAAACTAAAATTCAACTTTTAGGCTCAGGTACAATTTTAAGAGAGATGATTTCAGCTGCAGAAATTTTACAAAATGAATATAAAATAGATAGTGAAATTTGGAGCGTTACTAGCTTTAATGAACTAAGAAAAGATGGAATGGAAGTTGAAAGATATAATCTTTTAAATCCTGATAAAGAGCAAAAAGTTNCTTTTGTAGAANAATNTTTGGGTAAATCNGAAGGTCCAATAATGGCTGCCTCAGATTATATGAGAATGAATTCAGATCAAATNAGACCTTANACAACAAAGAGTTTTTATTCTTTAGGTACTGATGGTTTTGGTAGAAGTGATACTAGAAAAAATCTTAGAAATTTTTTTGAGGTAGATAAAGAACATTTAGTTGCTTATGGTTTAAGTATATTAGCAAAAGAACAGCTTATAGCCTCAAAGTACGCAAAAGATGCTATGAAAAAATATAATATAGATAGTGATAAACCAATGCCTACTAAATTATAAAATGTCAGATTTTGAAAATCAAAAGAACAAGGGACTACCTTCTNCAGCAAGTCCAAAAGCAAGAAAGTTTGCAAGAGAACTTGGTGTAAATATAAATCTAGTTTCAGGAAGTGAGAGAGATGGAAGAGTTGTGGAAGATGATATTAAAAAATTTATTTCTTCAAAAATAATCAATTCTTCTGAAATCAAAGAAANCAAGCACAATAAAATTAAAAATGAATTTGAACATTCTGATTTTGGTGAAGTTAAAATTGAGGATATACCAAGAGTAAAAAAATTGGCTTCGACTTACTTGATTAATTCTTGGACAAAAATTCCTCATGTAACAAATCATGATGAGGTGGATATTACGGAAATGGAAAATTTTAGAAGTTCTTTAACTGATATATATTCTGGAGAAAAAATAAAAATTACTCCTTTAGCTTTTATTATTAAAGCATTAGTTGCCTCATTAAAAAAATTTCCAAATTTTAATTCATCAATTGATGATATTGAAAATGGTAAAATGACATTAAAAAAATATTATCATATAGGAATAGCAGTTGATACTTCAAATGGATTGATGGTTCCAAAAATAAGAAATGTAGATAATAAAAAAATTTTATTAATTAGCAAAGAATTAAAAGAAGTAAGTGAACTTTGTAGAAATCTCAAAATTGATAAAAAGGAATTATTTGGTGGATCTATGACTATTACAAGCTTAGGTGGTATCGGAGGCTCTTTTTTTACACCAATAATAAATTATCCTGAGGTAGCAATTTTAGGAATAGGAAAGTCACAAAAGAAACAAATATTANTTAATGGAAAATTTCAAACAAGAACTATGCTGCCAATTTCATTATCTTATGATCACAGAATAATTGATGGCGCNGAGGCGGCTAGATTTAATAATGATTTAAAAGAAAATCTNGGTAGGAATTTTGCATATAAATTAGCAATATAATTTTATAATAAAATAATTTAAATTAAAAAATGATAGAAAGTATTAAAATTTTACCAAATTATCTTTATATAAAGTTTAAAAATGAAATAGATGATAATTTTCCTAACATATGGTTAAGAGACCATGCTAAAGATGAGGAAAATTGGGATTATAGAAGTAATCAGAGAAAAACATATACAGCATCATTAAGCTCTAAATTATTTATAAAAGATGCTTGCGTAATTGATAATGGTAGNAATATCAACGTTTTATGGTCAGACTCAAAAAAATTTATTAAATATTCTGCTGAATTTTTATTAAATAATTCATTTAAAAAAAGTACTAAAATTCAAAATCATACATTATGGAACAAAAACGAAAGAAGTAAAAATATATTTTTAAAATACGACAATATATTATCTGACGATGGTTTTAAGAGTTTCCTGAAAAATTTGTATACATTTGGTTTTTGTGTAATTACTGATTGCAAAACTGAAATTAAAACAGTTGAAAATATTGCAAATAAAATTGGTTATGTAAGGCAATCTATTTTTGGAGGACTATGGGAATTTGAGTCTAATGAAGACATGGCTGATAGCGCTTATACTCAAGAGGAGTTGAGACCTCATACAGACTCAACATATAGTAATGATGCACCTGGTCTGCAACTGTTATTATGCTGTGATTATAAAGCTATTGGTGGAGACTCTATAATGGTTGATGGTTTTAAAATTGCAAACAAGATTAAGGAAGAGGATAAAAAAGTATTTGATATTTTATCGAACATAGAAGTTCCAGGAAAATATGTTGGAGATGGAGTTATATTAGAAGCTAAAAGACCTATTCTTAAATTAAATTCCAATAAAGAATTAATTCAAGTAAGTTTTAATAATTATGATCGAGCAGAATTCAGATTAGAAAANGAACTAATGATTAATTTCTATAAGGCTATTAAAAAATTTGATAGCTTAGTTAACGACTCTGAGTTTCAATGGAGACACACTTTAAAACCAGGCGAGTTATTAATTTTTAACAATTGGCGAGTTTTACATGGAAGAGGTTCATTTCAAGGTAAAAGAAAAATGGCCGGTTGTTATATAAATATGGAAGATTTTGAGAGTATCTGTAAAGTTAATGGNCTATATTAAAATATCTTAATTTTTAAAATCAATTATGACGAAATCTATTTCAATAGTTTGTGCCTTAGTTACCACTTTTATTTGGGGAACGGCATTTATTGCTCAGGATACAGGCATGGATAATATCGGACCTTTAACATTTAATGCAGCTCGGTTTTATGTAGGGTTTATTACGGTATTACCTATTGCATTTATAATTGAGAGAAAAAAAATTTATCAACAAATTAATTTAGATAAGATTAAATTTTTTAAATATCTGATAATTATGGGAATTTCCTTATTTTTAGGAACTTCTCTTCAACAGGCTGCACTTCAATTTACAAATGTTGCTAATGCAGCTTTTTTTACTGTTTTTTATGTGCCTTTAGTGCCTATTTTGTTGTTTTTTATGTATTCTCAAAAAGTTCATTGGAGTATATGGCCCTCCATAGCGTTATGTATATATGGAGTTTATCTTTTAAGTAATTTTTCTGACTCAGAAATTATGAAAGGTGATGCGCTTGTAATTCTATGTTCTTTCTTTTGGGCTCTTCACATAATTTTTGCTGGTAAATTTATGGAAGTATTTGATATACCAATCTTTTACGCAGCTTTACAAGGATTCTTGGTAGCTTCATTATCAATTATTTTCGCATATATTTTTGAAGATATTGTGCTTTCAAATATTTTTTTAGAGAGCACATCTATAATTTATGCTGGAGTTTTGTCAGGAGGTGTTGCATTTACGTTGCAGATGTTTGCNCAAAAAAATATAGAAGAAGCACCAGCGGCAATTATTTATTCTTTAGAAGGTGTTTTTGCTGTAGTTGCAGCCTGGATAATTTTAGATCAAGTATTAAATATAAACAATGTTATTGGATGTGTTTTAATATTAGTGGCAGTAATATTTTCACAATTAGCTCCTGAAATAAAGAAAAATTAAGTATAAATTATTGAAAATAAAATTAGTGCAATAATAATTCTATAAATTACGAAAACATTCATTGAAAATTTATTAATATAAATTAAAAAAAACTTAACTGTTAAAAATGAAAAAATAAAAGAACTTATAATTGCAAATATTACTAAATAGTTAAAGTCGACTGATTGATTAAATAGATCTTTAAATCCAATAAGACTTGCTCCTGTTAGTGCTGGTATTGAAAGTAAAAAAGATATTTTACTTGAGTCTAATCTGTTAAATTTTAAAATTCTTGCTGCCGTAATAGTTATTCCAGCTCTACTCACACCTGGTANAAGTGAAAGTACTTGAAAAAAGCTTATGAAAAAAATCGTTTGAAAATTTAAATTTGTAGAAATTTTTTTGTCAAAACGACTTTTATCTGCAATATACAATAGAATTCCAAATACTAAAGTTGTCCAAGCAATTATTTTAANATTTCTTAAATTATAAATTATACCTGTTGAATATAAAATATATCCAACAACAAATAGTGGAACTGAACCTAAAACAATTAAACTTAAAATTCTTTTATTATTTTTAATATCTAATAGCTCTTTTCGAAAAAAATAAATTATAGCAAACAAAGATCCTAAATGAAGACTAATATCTATTAACAAAGAGTTAGATTTAAATTCATATAAACTTGAAACCAATATTAAATGTGCTGAAGAACTTATCGGTAAAAATTCTGATATACCCTGTATTGCCGATAGAATTAAAACTTCTATAATATTCTGTAACATTCAGTCTTCGTAGCTTAAAAAATATTCATTTAAAACAATTCGATTTTAGCATAGTAGCTATGTNAAACTTNAAAAAGCCTTANAAATANTATTATTGTTAAAATAAAGGTAATAGTTATTGACCTTGTTTTGCTTTAATTCACTAAAACCTTNATATATGTTCAATAAAAAAAAGGGATAATAATGCCAGATAAAATGTTGAAGTTCACAAATATAGGTCAACAAAACCCACCTAAAAGAGACGTATCTAAAAGAANAGATGATTTTAATGAGATTTATAAGGAATTTATTCAAGAAAAAGCTGAAGAACAATCAAGCAGATGCTCGCAATGNGGAGTTCCATTCTGCCAAGTTCATTGTCCTTTAAGCAATAATATTCCTGATTGGTTAAAATTGACAGCTGAAGGAAGGTTGAAGGAGGCATTCGAATTATCACAAAGTACTAATAACATGCCAGAAGTTTGCGGAAGAATATGCCCACAGGANAGATTATGTGAGGGAAATTGTGTGATTGAGCAATCAGGACACGGAACAGTTACTATTGGTTCTGTTGAAAAATACATAACTGATACTGCATGGAAAGAAGGCTGGGTAAAACCAATAGAAGTTAAAAATGAAAAAAACCAGAGTGTAGGAATAATAGGAGCTGGCCCTGCAGGCTTAGCAGCAGGTGAACAGTTACGTAAACTTGGNTATCAAATTACAATATATGATCGTTATGATAGAGCAGGTGGATTACTAATTTATGGTATTCCTAANTTTAAATTAGAAAAATTTGCAGTAGAGAGAAGAACTAAACTCNTAGAAGAGGGAGGNATTAAATTTGTTCAAAATTTTGAGGTAGGTAAAGANGCAACCCTTGACCAATTAAGAGAAAAACATGATGCAATTTTAATTGCTACTGGCGTTTATAAACCTCGCGAAATAAATTTACCTGGCAAAGATTTAGCAAATATTTTTCCAGCTATGGATTTTTTGACTGCATCAAACAAAAAAGGTTTAGGAGATAAAGTAGAATTATTTGAAAATGGTACATTAAATGCAGAGGGAAAAGATATTGTTGTTATTGGAGGAGGAGATACGGCTATGGATTGTGTTAGAACCTCTATAAGACAGAATGCTAAATCAGTAAAATGTTTATATAGNAGAGATAAAAAAAATATGCCNGGATCTGCCCGTGAAGTAGCAAATGCTGAAGAAGAGGGAGTTGAATTTGTTTGGTTATCAAGTCCTAAAGAATTTATTGGAAAAAATAAAGTTGAAAATTTAGTCGTAGATAAAATTAAACTTGGNGANGCTGATGAAAGTGGTAGAAGAAAACCTGAAATTCAAGAAAATTCAGAATTTAATGTTAAAGCAGATATTGTTATAAAGGCATTAGGATTTGATCCTGAAGATTTGCCAAATTTATTCAACTCTAAAGATTTACAAGTTACAAAGTGGGGTACTTTAAAGGTAGATTTTGATACNATGGAAAGTAATCTNCCAGGTGTTTTTGCTGCTGGGGACATTGTTAGAGGAGCTTCATTAGTAGTTTGGGCTATTAGAGATGGAAGAGATGTAGCTGAGTCGATTAGAACATTTTTAGAAAAAAAAGAATCCAAGCAAGCAAAAGTAGCTTAATGAAAAATTANTTTAAAAATTTAAAAATTTTAAAGGATGGNAATGNATATTTAAAAAATATGGAGCATGATGCTTGTGGAGTAGGTCTTATAGCATCAACAGAGGGTAAAAAATCAAGGAAAATAGTNGAATATGNAATAAACGCCTTNAAAGCGGTTTTTCACAGAGGTGCAGTTGATGCTGACGGCAAAACAGGAGATGGAGCTGGTATTCACCTAGAAATACCATCTGATTTCTTTTCTGAAAAAATAGAAATTACAGGTCATAGCCACGATGGATCAGAAATATGTGTNGGAATGATTTTTTTACCCAGAAATAATTATGAAGCTCAAGAAAATGCAAGAACTTTGGTTGAAAGNGAACTTACTAAAAGTAACTTTAATATATATGGTTGGAGACAGGTTCCAGTTAACCCAAAAGTTTTAGGTGAGAAAGCTAATCTTACTAGACCTGAAATTACCCAAGTTTTATTTAAACATAATAATAAAAATTTAAATGGAAAAGATCTTGAGCGTAAGCTTTATGAGTCTAGACGAAAAATAGAAAAAGAAGCAATTAAAAATNCAATAGATGGTTTTTACATATGTTCNCTTAGTTCAAAATCTATTATTTACAAGGGAATGTTTTTAGCAGAGTCTATTGCAGAATTTTATGAAGATTTAAAAGATAAAAGATTTATTTCACGATATGCAATATTTCATCAAAGATTTTCTACAAATACNGCNCCAAGCTGGGATCTTGCACAACCTTTTAGAGCTATAGCTCATAATGGAGAAATAAATACTTTAAAAGGAAATTATAATTGGATGAAAGTTCATGAGCAGGAAATGAATAGCCCTCTTTTTGAAAATATTGAAAATTTAAGACCTGTAATTCCTACTGGTTCTTCAGACTCCGCAGCTTTAGATAGTGTTTTCGAGCTATTGAATATTTCAGGGCAGCCAGCACCTCTCGCTAAATTAATGTTAATACCTGATGCATGGTCTAAGAAAAGTAAGACGTTATCTAAAGATCATCAAAAGTTATTTAATTTTTTAAATAGTACAATGGAGCCTTGGGATGGGCCTGCAGCAATTGCTGGAACAGATAATGAATGGGTTATAGTTGCTACTGATAGAAATGGTCTTCGCCCAATGAGATTTACAATTACTAAAGATAAGATTTTATGTGCTGGATCAGAAACTGGAATGGTTGATATAGATGAAAAAAAAATAATTAAAAAAGGAAGATTGGGACCAGGTGAAATAATTGGAGTTAGAATAGAAAAAGGTAAATTATTTACTAACAGTCAAATTAAAAATTACTTAGCAAAGGAACATAAACATTTTAATAATCAAATTATTGAACTTGATAAAAAACTTATTATCAAAAATGAAAAACCTTTTTTTTCTGGTGAGGAACTTAGAAAAAGACAACACTCATTTGGTTATAGTCTTGAAGACTTAGAACTTATACTTCATCCAATGGCTGAAGATGGAAAAGAGGCTATAGGTTCGATGGGTGATGATACGCCTTTAGCTGTATTATCTGATAAATATAGGCCGCTATATCATTTTTTTAGACAGAATTTTAGTCAGGTAACCAATCCACCAATTGACTCATTGAGAGAAAATAAGGTTATGAGTTTGAAGACAAGATTTGGAAATCTTGGAAATATTTTGGATTTTTCAGATTTAACTCAAGAAAATATTTATGTTTTAGACAGTCCTATTTTATCAAATTCACAATTAGAAAAATTTACAAATTTTTTTGGAAATAATTCTATAGTAATTGATTGTTCATTTGACAAGGAAGACACTCTTGAAAATGCAATTAAAAGAATTCAATATGAGGCTGAAATTTCAGTNCGAAAAGGTTTAACACAATTANTTTTAAGCGATAAAAATGTTNCTCAAGATAGGTTNGCAATTCCAATGTTGTTGAGTGTTGGTGCAATAAATACTTATCTNATAAAAAATAAATTAAGAGGATATGCATCCATTAATGCTCAAACAGGTGAGGCAATGGATACACATTCATTTGCAACTCTTATCGGTTGTGGAGCNACAACAGTTAATCCTTATTTNGCATTAGATAGTTTATATCAAAGATTTGAAAAAAAATTATTTGGNAAATTTGCTTATGATGAATGNATTGAAAGATTTATTCNATCAGTAAATAATGGTCTTTTAAAGATAATGTCAAAGATGGGAATATCAGTTTTAAGTTCNTANAGAGGAGGATGTAACTTTGAAACAGTNGGNTTAAGCAGAACAGTTGCATCAGAATATTTTCCNGGAGTTTTATCTAAAATTTCTGGAATAGGATTANATGGAATTGAAAAAAAATTAAGAATTATTCATAAAGAAGCATTCGAAGATAANAACTCAGTNTTACCTATNGGNGGATTATATAGATATAGNAAAAATGGAGAAACNCACCAGTATCAAGGTAANTTAATACATTTATTACAAAGCTCTGTTGGATCAAATTCTTATGANGGTTATAAAAAATACGTTGAGGGAATTTATAATTTACCACCAATAAACTTAAGAGATCTTATTGGATTTAGAAAAAGAAATTTGAATTCTCCTATAGATATTTCTGANGTTGAACCAATTGAAAATATTTTAAAAAGATTTGGTAGTGGAAGNATGTCNCATGGAGCNTTATCTAAAGAAGCTCACGAAACATTAGCAATTGGAATGAATCGAATTAAAGGAGCCTCTTGTAGNGGNGAAGGAGGTGAGGATGAAAAAAGATTTACTAAAATGGATAATGGNGACAGTGCAAACTCTAGGGTAAAACAAATTGCNTCAGCAAGATTTGGTGTAACAATTAATTACNTAAATAATTGTAATGAAATTGAAATTAAAATTGCTCAAGGAGCAAAACCAGGAGAAGGTGGTCAGTTACCTGGTTTTAAAGTTACAGATGAGATAGCAAAATTAAGGCATTCTACTCCTGGAGTTACATTAATATCGCCACCTCCTCATCATGATATTTATTCAATCGAAGATTTAGCTCAATTAATTTACGATCTTAAACAGATAAATCCAAAAGCTAGAGTTGGAGTAAAATTAGTTGCATCCTCAGGAATTGGAACAATTGCNGCTGGAGTAGCAAAAGCAAANGCGGATATAATTTTAATTTCNGGTCATAANGGNGGNACAGGAGCCACTCCACAAACTAGTGTTAAATATGTNGGTATTCCATGGGAAATGGGCTTAACAGAGGCTAATCAAGTTTTAACTTTAAATAATTTGAGACACACTGTTACTTTNAGAACNGATGGTGGTATTAAAACAGGAAGAGATGTTGTTATAGCCGCAATGATGGGNGCNGAAGAGTATGGTGTGGCCACGACAGCTTTAGTAGCNATGGGCTGCATAATGGTCAGACAATGTCATTCAAATACTTGTCCTGTAGGAGTTTGTACGCAAGANNATGAATTAAGAAAAAAGTTTTCAGGNACACCAGATAAAGTTGTTAATTTATTNTCATTTATAGCNAAAGAGGTTAGAGAAATTTTAGCTGAGATTGGTTNTAAATCTTTAAATGATATAATAGGTAGAACTGATTTATTAAGACAAGTAAGCAAAGCTTCTGAAAATTTGGATGATTTAGATCTAAATCCTCTTTTTGTACAGGCTGATCCAGGAGATAATTTGAGATATTGTGAAGAACAATCAATTAATTTTGTTCCGGATACTTTAGATCAAAAAATATTGCCNGAAATTAAAAATCAAATTGGCAAAGTAAAAATTATAAANAAAGAGTTTAGTATNAAAAATACAGATAGGACTGTAGGAACTAGAATATCTCATTATTTATATAAAGANTATGGAGANAAAAAATTGNATNATGACTTTCTAACAATTATGTTTAAAGGTTCAGCAGGTCAATCATTTGGTGCTTTTGGAACAAAAGGNTTAAAACTTATTCTTAAAGGAGATGCTAATGATTATGTAGGAAAAGGTNTATCNGGAGCAACANTATCAATNAAACTTNCAGATGAAAGNAACTTAATTTCTAANGAAAATACAATAATAGGTAATACNGTACTTTATGGTGCAACNTCAGGAAAGCTTTTTGCTGCAGGTCAGGCTGGTGAGAGATTTGCNGTAAGAAATTCAGGAGCANTAGCTGTTATTGAAGGATGTGACTCTAATGCATGTGAATANATGACAGGTGGATCAGTAGTAATTCTTGGNGAAGTAGGAGATAATTTTGGTGCTGGAATGACNGGAGGTATGGCNTTTATTTATGATTTAAATAATGATTTTGAAAAAAAAGTTAATTCAGAAACAGTTATATGGCAAAATGTAGAAACAGATTATTGGAAAGACTTCTTAAAAGACTTAATAGAAGAACATCTTAAAGAAACAAATTCTAATTTATCTAAAGAGATTTTTGAAAACTTTGATAAAGAAATTCTTAACTTCGTACAGGTTTGTCCTAAAGAAATGATTGATAAATTAGAAAATCCAATAACTTTAAAATCTAAAATTAAAGACGTTAGCTAAATAATTAATTCAAGTTCTTTAATTATTTTTTTTTGCAATTTTTTATTAAATAAACTGTGGTCACCATTTTTAATTACCAAAAGTTTCTTTCTAGCATTTGTAAATATTTTAAGAACTCTTTTTGAAAAAACTACTGGTACCGTATCATCTTTACTACCATGTATCATGGTAACAGGAATTTTTAGATTTATTTTTCTATGCAATATTTTGTTTTTTCTTCCATCTTTTATTAATTGATATGTAATTGGATATTCATATCCTCCATGCTTAAGATTATAAATACCCTTTTTTATAGTTTCTACCTTCATTTTTTTTGTAAACTTTTTCCACATTATCTTTTCTAAAAATTCTGGTGCTGAACCAATACCCAAAAATCCTTTAATTTGTTTTCGAAAATATTTAAATTGATTAAGTGAAATCCAAGAACCCATACTTGATCCGATTAAAATAAAATTATTTTTTTTAACAACTTTTTTAATTACTCTTTGTGTTTCATAAGTCCATTTACTAATATTTCCTTTAGTAAATTCACCAGAAGATTTTCCATGACCAGAATATTCTACTGCCAAAAATCCAAGCTTATTTTTTTTTGCAAATTTAAGAAATATTTTGGGTTTTTCACCTTCAATATCTGACATGAAGCCATGAAGAAAAATGATATAGAGATTTTTAGCAGAATAATTAGATAAATATCTAATTTTTTTTGTTTTTGAGATTTTATAATATTTTANGTTAGTCATAATTATTTATAAGTCGGAAGTATTAATATATAATAATATCACATGTCATCTAATTTGAAAGTTTTACAAGTTATACCTAAATTAGGATATGGAGGAGCAGAGACNGGNTGTTATGACATAGCTCATTACTTNGCNGAGAATAACTGTAAATCTTTTATTGTNACAAGTGGTGGTGATTTATTAAAATTTNTAGATAAAAAAAAAGTAACAGTGATTAGATTACCTGTTNATAGTAAAAATCCATTATTGATANTTATAAATTCTATCATTNTAATAGGAATTATTTTNTTTAATAATATTTCAATTGTCCATGCTAGAAGCCGAGCACCAGCGTGGTCTTGTTTGTTAGCGACCAAGATTACTGGTAGAAAATTTGTTACAACTTTTCATGGTACTTATAATTTTAAGAGTAAACTAAAAAAATTTTATAATTCAGTAATGGTTAGATCTCACTTGATAATTGCTGGATCCAATTTTATTTTTTCGCATATAAAGGAAAATTATTTAAAATACCTTAATGATAAAAAAAAACTTATGGTAATTTTTAGAGGAATTAATGTTGATTATTTTGACTCAACTACAAAAATAGAAGTTGACGAAAAAAAATTATTGAAAAAGTGGGATATAGAAAAAGATAAAAAAATAATACTATTACCAGGAAGACTTACTTATTGGAAAGGACAAGAAATATTTATTGAAGCAATTAATCTTGTTAATATTGAGCTTGGATACGAAGCTTTTTATGTAGTTATTCTTGGAAGTGATCAGGGAAGAGATTTATATAAAAAAAAAATAATTCGACTTTCTGAACAATACAGAATGACTAATCAGATAAGATTTATTGATCATTGTAAAGATATGGCCTTAGCTTATAAAGTTTCTGATATAGTTGTTTCAGCTTCAATCGAGCCCGAAGCTTTTGGTAGAGTTGCGGTAGAAGCTCAATCAATGGAAAAACTAATAATAGCTAGTAATATTGGTGGTTCTAATGAAACTATTATTGACGAAAAAACTGGTTATTTATTTGAAAATGGCAACGCAAAATCACTAAGCCAAAAAATTTTAAAGGCTATCACTTTAGATGAAACATCATTAAAAACGTTTGGAATTGAAGGACGAAAAAATATAATACAAAAATTTAATGTTGAAAAAATGTGCTTTTCTACTTATTCAGAGTATAAAAGAATATTAAATTAAATGCCAACAATTACATTACCAGACGGAAATAATCTAAATTTTTCAAATAAGGTTACAGGACTGGANGTAGCTGAAAAAATTAGTAAATCTCTTGCTAAACAAGCTATGGTAATAAGTGTTAATGGTGAGTTAAAAGATTTAAATTACTTAATAGAAAAAGACTGTTCAGTTAAAATATTTACATCTAAAAATCCTGAGGGCCTAGAAACTATTCGTCATGATACAGCACATATTTTAGCAATGGCTGTTCAAGAATTGTTTCCTGGTACTCAAGTAACAATTGGTCCAGTTATTGAAAATGGTTTTTATTATGATTTCGCTAGAAAAGAACCTTTTACTGAAGATGATTTAGTAAAAATNGAAAATAAGATGAAAGANATCGTTGATAGAGATGAAATTACAAAAAGAGAAGTTTGGAAAAGAGATAAAGCAATCACTCATTTTAAAAAAAAAGGAGAAGTTTATAAGGCAGAACTAATAGAAGCCATACCAGNAAATGAAGAAGTATCAATTTATTTTCATGGTAAATGGCATGACCTNTGCAGAGGACCACATTTATCATCAACAGGTAAAATTGGAAAATATTTTAAATTAACAAAAGTTTCAGGTGCTTACTGGCGTGGAGACTCAAATAATGAAATGTTACAAAGAATATACGGTACTAGTTGGGCTAGCCAAAAAGACTTAGATGAATATTTAAAAAGAATAGAAGAGGCAGAAAAAAGAGACCATAGAAAATTAGGAAGAGAAATGGATTTGTTTCACTTTAGAGAAGAAAGTCCTGGNTCAGTNTTTTGGCATGAAAAAGGCTGGNCTCTTTTTCAAAAGTTAATAAATTATATGAGAAGTAGACAGGATGNAGCGGGTTATAAAGAGGTAAATACNCCTGAAGTATTGGATAGACAATTGTGGGAAAAGTCAGGCCATTGGGAAAAATATGGAGAAAATATGTATACATCTGAAACTCCTGATGAAAAAGTTTTTGCTATAAAACCAATGAACTGTCCAGGACATATCCAGGTTTTTAATCAAGGTTTAAAAAGTTATCGAGATCTTCCATTAAGAATAACAGAGTTTGGTAAAGTTCATAGGTATGAACCATCCGGGGCATTACATGGGCTATTGAGAGTTAGAGCATTTACTCAAGATGATGCTCATATTTTTTGTTCAGAAGATCAGATCACAAGTGAGTGTTTAGAAGTCACTAATTTAATTTTAGATATTTATAAGGATCTTGGTTTTGAAAACGTTATATTGAAGTATGCAGATAGACCTGAAGTTAGAGTTGGTGATGATGAAGTTTGGGACAAAGCCGAAGCTTCACTGCTTGAGGCGGTTAAAGCTTCAAAACTTGAATACAGTATAAACAAAGGTGAAGGTGCATTTTATGGTCCTAAAATTGAGTTTGTTTTAAGAGATGCAATTGGTAGAGATTGGCAATGTGGAACATTGCAAGTTGATTTAAATTTGCCTGGAAGATTAGAAGCTTCTTATATCGATAAAGATGGNTCAAAAAAAGTTCCCGTTATGCTTCATAGAGCATTATTTGGTTCTTTAGAAAGATTTATCGGAATATTAATTGANAATTATGCTGGTAAATTTCCTTTTTGGATTTCACCCTTACAAACTGTTGTTATACCTATATCCGAAGAATTTGATGATTATGCAATTAAAGTGTCTAAAAAAATTAAAGAGGCAGGTATAAGTTCTACTGTTGATTTAAAAAAACATAATTTGAATTACAAAATAAGGGACCATTCATTAGCAAAAATACCTCTTTTATTAATTTGTGGTAAAAAAGAAGTTGACTCTAATTCTGTAACGATTAGAAGATTGGATTCTAATAAACAAGAAAATATGGAACTAAATACATTTTTAAAAACATTCTCTGCTTTAAATAAAGCATCCCAAAATTAAGTGGCAGATTTTAAACAAAATTATTTTCAAAGAAGAACAAAAGACCGAGGTCCAAAATCTAACAATAGAATTTCATCTCCAGAGGTCCAAGTTATTGCAAGTGATGGTGAAAACTTAGGAACAATCAACACAAACGAGGCAATATCAATGGCAAAAAATCAAGGACTTGATTTAATAGAAATAGCTCCGAATGCAAACCCCCCTGTTTGTAAAATAATGGATATGGGAAAATTTAAATATGATGCACAAAAAAAAGCAAATCTTGCTAAAAAAAAACAAAAGATTATTGCTCTTAAAGAAATTAAAA
>NHKK02000020.1 GCA_002169475.2 Candidatus Pelagibacter sp. TMED239 | reverse complement strand
TTCATTTGTAAATTTAAACTCTCTCATTTTTCCCATGTTGTTTCCTTTATTTTGTTTTTACCATTACTTTAGGTAGTATATCACAATTATATGATAATGTTCTTCTTACTTGATCCGTGCCACTAAATGGATAAACAGTATGCACTAGTGTATATGGAAATATAAAGAAATCGCCAACTTTAGGACTTAACCTAAGTTGTGATATTGCTAGTGAATGTTGTTGACCACCTATAAATTCTAGGTGTCCATTCGATGGAGTTTTAGGATTGATTATTTCTTCACCGTATGTATCAGGTGTTTTTAAAAATAATACAGATGAAAGACCTACTAAACTATTTTTACTTGAATGAAAGTGAGCAGGATTATATTCACCTGCAAACATATCATTTATCCAAGCGTTATCTAAAACTGGTTGATGTGTTTGTTGTAATACTAAACCTGCTCTTTTCATGTATTCTTTAAAACACATTTGAAAGGTGCCTTTTATATTATCATCTAATAAATGATTGACTAATTTTTCTTTCTTAATTTTACCTGCAAGTTGAGTACTCCAATCTACTGTTGTTTTTTCTTTTTCATCAAAAACATTATTAATCTCGTCAATAAATGTTTTAGGCATTTCTAACTTGAGGATTATTTCTCCTAATGTATGTACTTGTACTTTTACATCTTCACTCATTATATCTCCTTTAGTTTATCTCTTAAACTCTTTTTGTACTTTGTAACATTATATTTAAGAAATGGTTTGTATCGTATCATTCTATCATATAACTTTGGCCATAATACTTTTTCAGTTATGTTTTTATTTAGTTGTTTTGTAAATGATAATATATCATCTAATATTATAAATGTTTCAAAGTTTATTCTTTTAGATAAAAACATCTTTAATATAGGTGGGTGTTGTCCATCTTTTGATGTAAAAATATCATCAAATTCTATCTTTCGTTCTAGCATATAATCAAGGTCTTGTTCATAATAATAATGTAGTGCTTCTACCTTCTTTGTCCATTGTTTGTAATGGTCATCACCAGACTTGCCAATGATGTCACCAACCCATAGATTAGTATTAGAAACAAAATTGCTAAGGAAGTAGTCAACAATAGTGCTATTGTTATAAGATTTACTAAGCTTATGAAAGAAATACCTATCCCTTCTTTTAGTAAAGGTTTCCAATCTTGCAGTTGTTCGACCGTTGTGTTTATGAAAGTCGTAAGATTGGTTTTTACTTGTGAAGTGGAGTTTGATTGCCAAATAGATTTTATATACCTCAAAACCATTCATCTGTTCCTTATTGTATTCCTGCTGCTTGTATTAGTATACCGCCGACTATTGAAATCGTGTATGCCATAATTACTACTTCTAACATTTTTCTCCTTATATTGGTAACTTTGCTGTTTTTTCTTTTAACATATTCAGACCTTGTGCCTCAAATGCTATCTTTTCTTTTAATGTTTTGTTAATCAATGCTTTTGTGTTACTTGGGTCAATGCCATTGTTTTCACAATATAAAATAATTGCTTCCATATAACTCATTCGTTTAGTTTTAACTGTTTCTTCTATTAGTAATGCAAATTTATTTGGTGTTATTATCATTGTTCTATTATACTACACTTTAAACTTTTCGTCAAGCTCTGAGAGTGTCATATACTCTAAATTTTTACACTCTTCCCATTCTTCTACTCTAACATTAATTATATTATCATTAGGATTAACTTTGTAAAATTTTATATCTTTAAATGAATCAAATGTATGTTTATGATGTGTAATCCAATTAAATGTTTCATCTGGTTTATCAGGTCTTGCATAATCAGCATCTTTTTTAGCATAACAATCGGTACCTGCATATACATTATTTATCTTACCATCTTTTGAGTATAAATCATGACCAATAATATAAACTTCTTTTGCCCCTAGTTCACATGAAAGATAAATCGATCTAGTACCTGTAGCATAAGCAAACTTATCTATCGTTGGTTCTATACTTTTTGCCTTATCTTTTTTTGTACCAGTTACATAGGTTATACCTGGGTTTTTACCCATACCTTGTATGAAAGTAAATACACCATCTTCACCATGATATACTGCCTCATCACACCCCTTAAACTCTACATCAACTCTACCTTTTTGTGTCATAAGCATATCTTCAGCAACAACACTTGGTATAGGTGTCCAGTATCCTAAATATGCCGTGTTCTCAAAACAATAACCACTTCTATAAATCTGATGATTTATTCTTGAATCTAATGCAACTAGTATGTCAGGTGTAAAATCACGATAAATGGCATTACACCCAACTACTGTACCATACTTTTTGTATTTTTCAATGTCTATTCCTTTTCGTGAATTGCCATTACCAAAACAAAAATGTATCATTTAATATCATTCTTTCTAACTGTAGGATTATAGATTTCTCTTGCGGCGTCTGATCCAGACATATAACCGATTGCATAAACACATAAAACTAATATGCCTATGGGTATTAAAATATCAATTACTTCAAACATGATATACTCTCCTTTGTTGTGAGGGCGGACGGAGTTATAGGTCCGTCCTTCCTATACTTAACCCTCTATGGTACGGTCTGAAGGATTTGAACCTTCATGTCTTTGCGGACAATACTAAATTCGTAGNNTAGTATCGTGTCTACCTATTCCACCAAGACCGCTCTTATTCCTCATTCAAGAGGAAACTGGTGCCTGTTTCTGTTGCAAGGTACAGGCAAACCCCTANCANCCTANGCTGCTAATGCATACTCATTANAGTTTGCNTTTATTNNANTTTAAAGTCTTTNGACTACCTCTCTCCAGTACGATTTCTNANANNNGTCGATCCTATTTCGCCCCCTTATNCGGTCTATCTAGGATTTGGTGGAGGCGCNGGGTATTGCACCCNGGTCCNTACTNNNTACTCTCATTACCTTCAGCGAAAGATTCATTAACGATATCAAGTAGAGCNTCTGTATCAAACTCCCACTTCATACCATAACCCATTAAACAAGTTTCTCCNNTATCTNCAACTGTTANAAACATTGAACCTGTTTTTGTTTCTTGACTATACCAAAAAGATACCCATGCTATTGTAGCACTATTAGGNTCACCTTTTTGTTTTACTTCTGCCCATGCTAATGCCTTTTGTTGAAATAAATTTGTGGCATAACTGTAAACAGTTTGTGCTTCACCACAAAAAATTGGTGCCATTGTTTGTTTCATCGCACCTGGTGGAAAAGTTGGGTGTCCTTCTGATTGTGCTTTNTTTAGCACAGCATATATTATACCAAAAAATACTACTATTGATANTATTCCTGCTATATTTTTAATTATTTGTTTCATTAAAATCCTTAATTGCCATTTNTAGTAAAGGTAAATAATCTTTTTTATCTTTGACAAAAGTTTGAACAGCACCGTCCTCNGTTACAATTAGGATTACAACTTGTTCTATTGCTTGTGAAAATCGTTCTTCATACATTTCACAATAGGCAGAACCTTGTATAAAATAGTTCTCAACCCATTCTTCTTTTTTTTCTTTAGTCGAAGTCTTAAAATCTATTACAGATAATTTGCCTTTGTATTCGGCGATACAATCTACACGTCCTGCAACACCAAGTCTGTCGCTGTATAGGCCGCCTTCTTGTATTCTAATATTATTTATATTATCTAGTTCAGGTTTTAGTATTGAAAATAATGCGACAGGTAGCACATCTTGTTTTGATAGTTCTATATTATTTAAATAATCTTCAACTAATTGATGTACAGCAGTACCTCGACTTGCTGCTTGCCTCATTATTTGATTTGCAACATCATTACCTACTGATTGACGCCATTTAAGTATGCCTTCTTTATTTCTTCCTGATAAAACTGTTGTGATAGATGGATATTTGTTACCTTCAGGTGTAACATAAAATCTTTTACCCTCAATGTTTTGAGTTGATATATTAGGTAGTTCGGTATTCAATCCAACATGATCAAAAGATTTCATGTTAAACTTTTCTTTTAAAAAGGTATTCATTTGGTTCATAATGTAATTATAACAGTTTATTTAAGTTTTGTCAAGCATCTTCCTTTATCTTATATCGATCATTCGTGATTGATATAATTTTAATTGATTCATACTTACCTGGTACCATCTCTTTTAAATTACCATTTTTATCTTTAAATGCTATGACCATATCTTTTTTAATTTCATCCCAATCTGAATCCGCATAAACATCGGCCACCACTTTTACTTGGTATAATTCCATAGACTATCCTCTTGTTATTGATACTATCTTTTTAAGTTGTGCTTCGATTACTTCTGCTCTATTTGGCCAATGTATGTACGCCTCTGGTGACTTTGCCAACTTAACTAGTAAAGGTATAATAAGTTTTTCTAACTGAGCAAACTTTTCTTTTTGTTCTTTGCCTAGATTATCTTTTCTCAAATCATATTCATCATCCATTTGTTTCTTAGCAATATCTAATTCAGTTTCATTTTTATTTGAAATCTCACTCTTTGCTGAGTTTACAGCAGAGTAAATTTTATCTAGTTTACTCTCTAGTGATTTTACGATATCGCTAGAAATGGCTTTAGCAGTTCCTTCAGCAGTTTGTTTAACTACTGTTTCTGTTTCTTTGCTTTGTGTTTGTGTAGGTTTTTCAGAAACTGAGGTAAAACCCCAATCACCGCCACCATCAAAACCGTCTAAAAAATCAAAATCTGCCATACTACTATTTATCTACCTCCACCCTTAATTATNCTATTTCTATGNTTTTTTCTTACCTTCTCGATTTGTGTATCTTTTACTGNTCTTNTACCATATCTTCTNGCAAGTGGACTCTCAGGATGTGCTTCTGATACTTTAGATAAAACTTCTTTAAATCCATTATCAGTATGAGTATCAACTGATCCAACACTTGATACTATATTCATTTGTGTAGGTGGTAATAGTTCAATGTGTTTCTTCTTAGTAAACTTTTCCATNTCAGATATGGACATAAGTTCTTCGTATTCTTCTTTAGTCTTTGTATTTAAAAATCTATATGTTGGCATTTACCATCCTATTGAAAATATTAATGCACCAAATATAAGTGCGAATAAAAGTATAACTTTAATAACCTTAATCATGTTCACCACCTGGATCATTGTCTGGTAGTTTTACTTTATATACTGTGCCATCTTTACCTCTATATATTACACTACCTCTACTACGATTAGCAGAATGATATCCTTCTTTAAATCTATAAGTTCTTTCTGTTGCTGTAAAAGTAATTACAGTAACAACGATAGCAAGTATNAATACAAANTGTGCTACAACTGTAAGACCAAAAACATACCATGATGAAAANAATAGTGAAAAGGTTATACACCACATCCATGCTAGTATCTGTAATATTAAATGTCTTACTTGCATATCTGGAATGTGCCGTAATGGATTTCTATTCATATTCATCACGCCTTCCCAACCACTTACTATAAATTCTCTCATGTCATACTCCCTACAAACCATTCTGGTTGTTCTCTTTTAGACCACTTGGCAAAATATGCTTTTGCTTCGTTGTAATAATTTTTATAAGATTGAATACTATCACCATCAACAATACATTGTGGAAAATGTTTCATTGCTGGTGGCGGTTCTCGCCAACCTTCTTGTTTGATATTCTCTGGTGCATTTTTCAATATATCATTTAACAAAGCATTTGTACTATGTATCTTACCACCATATCTGTATGTATATTCTTTACCTAGTTCTACAAATAAAGAATACAACCATTCATACTGTGCTTTAGTTTCTCTTGCCCACACGGCAGATGGGTGATGATAATGTACGGCTTGATAAACTGTTTTATCTAAATTAGGATTAGTCATTCTGTATCTTTTAACATTACGACCAGTTTTACTTTTGCCAATATATTCTTCACCATCTAACATTCTGTGTGCTGTAGATAATAGTTGAGCATACTCTACAATCATTTTAACCACGTGTTTATCAACGTGCTGTTCAGCACATATCTTAGTATCATTATGTAAATAAAAAATATTCATATTTGTATTATATCATATAAAAGTTGCTTTGTCAACCTGTTGCATTAGTGCCTGAAGTTTATCCATCCATANTCTTTTAAAATCTGGATCTTCNGCNNNTTGCCANGCTTTATAGAGATTTTTAATTCTTCTCCAATATAGTTCTTCATTATATATCATATTCACCTCTTATATTATATTTGATTACTTTTTTAACTAGTTCAGTATAGTTTTGATTACTAGCATATTGTGTAAGATAATCTGCTAATACTAAACNATCTTTAACACCACTATCTCTTGCTTCTCTAAATTCAGAAAAAGCAAAAACTTCGTTTAGTATTCTTAAATAATCACGAACACTATCACATCTGGTTTCATAAACTTTGACACCCCAACCTGGCCATTCTGTCCAAGGTATTGGNAGTAAGTATGGTTCATCTTTATTCCATGTTCGAATACCAAAAAGATTATTACCTTCATTTGCAAATCTAGATTGTCCCCAACCAGTTTCTATTGCTGCNTGAGCAACNATCAACTCTTTAGGCACTCTATTTTCAATAGATATTTCATTTGCATAAAGATAATTTATACATTCNTTNAGNGAATATACAAANTNATCTTTTGTTTCTGTTTGAATTACAGGTATAACTAACTTTTCTATTTGTATCTCACCTCTAATATCTTCTAAAGGTTCTGGTATTGTTAGTTCATTGAAACCTGGACATCCATCATCTGTACATGGTTTTTCAGTACAGGCATATACAAAAAAGTATAGACCTAAAATTGTTAAGATTGTTGAAAAGTATTTCATAGTAGTTTCCTCAATTCTCTTTTCGTTGCATATGGTTTATATAATTTACAAGTGAACCATCTAAATTTTGGATCAGGTGTAGCAGGACCTTCAAACTCTAACTCGTTTGTTGCTTCTGCATATATAAGTTTTTTCATAAACAAAGATATAGCAGCGTCATATTCTTTGCAAGGTGTATATTTTTCTCTAACTCGTCTAGGTGTTTCGTAAATGCCTTTACGACTAGCGATAATTCCTTTTATTATTTTCTTTTCGTATCTATTTAATTTCATGTATTTGATATCTCTTTTGTTATATTTATTACAGTTCTCCGAATTCTTCTTTGAACATTTGATAATAAGCAACTACCGCACAATAAGCGAAAAAGGCAGTCAGCGATAGTGTAATGTATAATAATATAGTCATATAGTTATGCAACTGCTAATAATGATTTTAATTGTTCAACTTTATCAAGTATTTCTAGTGTATCTTCTTTTGATCCACTATATTTTTTACCAGTTGAATTTTCCCAAAGTTTCTTGGCAAACTCAAATTGTTTTTCGTATCTATTATCGTTCATAATTTAGTCTTTCTTTTTTGTTAATATACTTATATTATACACTATTATGAGACTAAAAACAAGCATTATTCCAGTTTAAAAACCCTTGTTTTCTGCGATTTTATGGATTATTCCACATAAAAAAACCCTTATAAATCAACGATTTAAGAGTGTCTTAAACTATTGAAATATAAGGGTTTTAATGATGATTAACGTGGATTATTTACTCTTTTTTCATGAAATTGTCGTTCCAATCAAAAGCGTCTTTCACTAGATTCGCTGTAAATCCTTTATACTTGTTATTGACTTTTTTGTTGACAACTGCAACTAAAAATTCTGCTTCTTCAGCAGATAGTCCTTCTAACATTTGAATAAAAAGCGTCTCTCTTTTTGTATTTGATAGACTACTATCTCCACCTTTTGTGAATAGATATAACCTTTTTGCTTCTTGTTGTAACAGAGTATGTTCTGTTCCNACTGGAGCGTCATTAGGTGTATATGGTACATCACCCATAGGTAACAACCATTCTATTTTAGGATCAAAAGCACCTTTTAAAACTTGTCTTAAAGCAACTGAATCATTATCTTTCAATACTTTTAGTTTTCTAGGTTTGTCTTTTGCGTTGTTTATTTTTGTAGCAATCTCACTCATCATTACAGGTACAGGTCTACCTGCGTCTGCCATTGCCTGCATACCTTTTTTACTCGCTAATGCTGGGTGTGATTGTGTTGGTTCTCCCTCTTTACTGGCAATTGAGCCATCGGGGTTTCTTCTTATTATAACCATTGTTTTCTCCTTAACAGTTCTTTCGAAGTCTAAAATTCGTCAATGACTTCGATTAAAGTTTTAAGTTTTTTGTTTATAAAGTAACCTAGTATTTTATCTCTANTTGCTACTTTNACATTCANTAAACTCATTATTAATTTTATCCTCAAGTTCCTGAGGTATACAACTTAAATCAATTAGTTTTCGATTTCGGTCGTAATTCTTTTGTTCTTCTTCGGTAAAGGTCATAAAAACTTCCTCTACCCAACTATTTATCTTCTTTTTACTTAAAGGTCTCTGCCTTCTACCTTCAATAAAGACATTATCGTCTGACAATATATTAGGGATACCATCACTTCGGTCTCCTTTTAATATATGTTCTTTAATATATAGACTTGGATTCTCACCTTTTCCTACAAATTTATTTAATACTGGATTATATTGTTTGACATATTCATTATGTAACTGTATAAAATCTTTATCACCAGATAATATTAATACTTTCTTTTCGTGATTAGGTGCTACCATTGATTGTTGTTTTCTAACTAAGGTAGCAATTATATCATCTGCCTCTGCTGTTTCTAGTTCAACAACCTTGTAAGGTAAAAATTCTTTAATCTCTCTTTTAATTTTAGACAATATATCAAATATCATTGTCCAGTCGTGTTCAGATTTTTCTCTATTTGCTTTTCTGCCTGCTTTATAATTAGGAAATACTTGTTTTCGCCACACATTACTACTATCACAAGCGATAACCATTTCGCCATATTCTTTTCTAAATTTTTTATTGTGAGCACGAAGTGAGTTCAAGACCATATGTCTAACTAAATCTTCACTTAACTCAACTGCTTGACGACCATTAATCTGCACCATCAAATTAGAAATCATTATTTGGTTTATATCAACTATAATCATAAAAAGGCCTTTAATATTCCTGTAAATAGTAGAGTTGCTAAGGCACCATTTAATAAAATTAATGCCCTATCATGCCATAGATATCCAACCCAAAGCCAACCTAGTGTGCCTATGAAACTTGTATATAAATCTAATGTATGATATCCACCAGACGCCCTAAAACAAACTGCAAGAAGTATGAATACACTTGCTATCCATTTCACATACCAAGACAAGTCATGTTTCGGTGTTACTTTTTTAAATACTCTTGTTGAATTTAACGCTTTGATTTTATCGTCTAACTTCTCTTTGTATGTCATAATAATATTATATCAGGTTAATGACCTGATGTCAAGCATTAATCCAAATTAATATCTGGATCAAATTCAAACTCTACATCTAGTTCTTCTTCTTTTGGTTTCTCTTGTTGTTTTGGTTTTTTAGTTCTTCTAACTTTACCATAATTGATATCGGTAACTTTTTGACCGTTATCTAAATTGTGTATTCTAATAATAGCGTCTGTTATATTATGCATTGGATGTGTTCTACCAAAGTCTCTTTTTAATAACGATTTAATAGACTCAATAACTATAGCCAAATCTCTTAAAAAAACATCATGTTTTGTATCAACTGCATTTTCTTGAAGTTCATGAATAATATCTAAAATTATATTTTCAGTTATTTGTTCAACAAACTTTTCTTCTTTTAATACTCTTGCTTCTTCTTCCGATAAAGCAGGTCTTTGAGGCTTGCTATTTGTCTTTACTTTATGAGTAGGAAATTTAATTAAATCACCCATCTATTGGTTCCAATTCTTCTTGTAGTTTTTGTGATTCAGATTTTTCTCTATCTATTCGTTCTTGTTTTGCTCTTCTTGATTCTGCTAAACCTATACTTAGTAGTTCTTCTTCTTCAGCCCATGCTTCATGAAAATATTTCTTTTTCTTTGGTTCAAAAGCTTTTATCAACTCTTTTTGAGAGGATATTATCTTCTTTTCTTTTTTTCTAGTTCTCTTTTTATCCATGATACAGCTTGATATGATGTAGGTTTTCTAGTAATCATTCTTCGAATTGCTTTATATACAGATGGATTTACATCTTCAGCAACTTTATTATTATCAACAATGATAAAATTACTTGAACCAAATAGTCTTTGTAGTTTACCTATATTTTGTTGTACTGTTTTATGATTTGATATAACAATAGCGTCTGGTACTTTTCTTGCTCTCATCTGATTTCTTTTAAGAGCAACTTCTAAACTTGTATTCACAAACAC
>NHKK02000040.1 GCA_002169475.2 Candidatus Pelagibacter sp. TMED239 | reverse complement strand
TATTTTTTCTTCCATCTTTTATTAATTGATAAGTTATTGGATATTCATAGTCTCCATATTTGGCATTAGTTAATTAATTTTTTATACTCTGAGTATGTAGAAAAACACATTTTTTCAATATTAAATTTTTTTATTACATTTTTTCTACCTTCATTACCCATAGATTTCAATGTCGATTCATCTAATTGTAATACTTCAATGATTTTTTTACTTAAAGACTCTGCTTTTCCTGACTCAAATAAGATTCCAGTCTTATTATCTATAATAGTTTCATTTGAACCTCCAATATTGCTTGCAATAACAGGCTTCTCCATTGATTGGGCCTCCACAGATACTCTTCCAAAAGCTTCTGGTTCAATTGAAGCGGAAACTACTAAGTTAGCAATTTTATAAGCGGCTGGCATTTTTTTGCACTCATCTACAAATCTTAATTGGTTGCTTAATCTATATTGTTCAACAAGTCGCATAAGTTTTTTTTTATAAATTTTTCTACCTTGATCACTTCCCAGTATTACAGCATAGAATGCTTCATGACCTAATTCTTTATTAACTAAATTTATCGCTTCAATAAATAATTCTTGCCCTTTCCAACTAGTTAATCTTCCAGGCATTAATATTAATTTTTTACCTCTATTTATTTCCCATTTTTTTAATAAATTATCCTCATCAGACTCCAATGTTGTCGAAGAGTCAAAGTAGTCAGTATTAATTCCTCTAAATATAACTAAAAATTTTTTTTTAGGGTCTAAGAATTTTGAATAATTGTCATTAATATGAGAAAATATAAAATTTGAGCCAGCGATAACTAAATCTGATCTTAACATTATTGAATTATAAAATTTTTTTATTGAGCTTTTAAAATTATAAGTTCCATGAAAAGTTGTGACAAATTTTCTTCCAGTAATTTTGGTTGCAAATAGACATGACCATGCAGGAGCTCTACTTCTCGCATGGACAATTGAAATATTTAAAAATAAAATAATGAAAGTTAAAATTAAAGCATTTATAAATATTAATACTGGATTTTTACTGTGTACAGGTAGCCTAATAATTTTAACTTTTTTTCTGTTAACATATTTTAGTAACTCTCCACCACTCGTAACAATATAAGAATGGCATTTTTGTTCATGCAAATAATGAGCTAGGTCATAACATCCCGTTTCAGCTCCACCAAAGCCCAGTTTAGGAATTACTTGCAAAACTTTTAATTTTGAAGACATTAGCACAATTATATATTAAGAAATTATTCTAATAAACTTTTATGAGTAGGTTTAAATACATAAAATTATCAAAAAGTAAAAAAATTAGATATTTAACTAATTATTATAAGAAAAACCTTTACATAATATTTCTCCACGGGTTTATGTCAGATATAGAAGGAGAGAAACCTCTAAATTTTCAAAAATTCTGTAAAAAAAAAAAAATTAGGTTTTTTGGCAATTGAATATTCTGGTCATGGTAAATCTTCAGGAAAATTTACTAATGGAAATATTACTCAATGGACTAAAGAGGTCAAATTAACAATTAAAAAAATTGTTAAAAAAAACAATTTTATTTTAGTGGGTTCAAGTATGGGTGCATGGCTCTCAATTAATCAATTTAAGTTCTTTAAAAATCAAATTAAAGGTTTTTTAGGGATTGGATCAGCCCCAGAATTTTTAGAGAGGCTAATGTGGAAAAAATTTACAAAAAAAATGAAAAACGAAACAAAAAAAAATGGAATTTACAATCTCAAATATGGAGACTATGAATATCCAATAACTTATCAATTAATAAAAGATGGAAGAAAAAATAAAGTTTTTAATAAAAAAATTAAATCTAAAATTTATTTAACTATGTTGCACGGAAGTAAAGATGAAGTAGTGCCAGTAACTTATTCAAAAAAGGTTCTTAGATTATTCACAAATGCAAAGAAAAAAATGATTATAATAAAAAATGGAGATCATAGCCTTTCTAGTAAAAAAAATTTAAAGATGATTAATGGTGAATTAAGTAAGATTGTTACTAATATTGTTTAAACCTTCGATATAAGTCGGAAATTTTAAATTATAATTAAAAAATTTCTTCATTTTTTTATTACTAACTTTTTTAGAATCTTTATAAAAATTTTTAAGCATTTCACTTTTAATATCTTGCTCCTCTATTGTTTTAGGTAAATCAGTTTTTAAAATTTTAGCCGCATACGACATTACTTCCTGTGAGGAAGCTGGTTTATCATCAGAAATATTATAAATTTCATTTGTCTTAAAATTTGTTAATGACTTTAACAAAATATTTGCAATATCTTCAACATGTATTCTTGAAAAAAAATGATTTGGTTTATTAATTATATTTGCATTGCCTGATTTTAATCTTAGCAATGGGTTATTTTTATTAGAATATATGCCTGATAGTCTAAATATTTGAAGGGGTAAATTATTTTTTTTAACAAAAGACAGCCACTTTTCTTCTACTTTTAATCTATTTATTCCAATAGGTGAAGTTGGATGAGTTTTGCTTAATTCATTGACCCATTCTCCTTCATGATTGCCATAAACACTGGTGGCTGACAAATATGTAATCCATTTAATATTGGAGATTTTTAAAGAGTCTGAAAAATTATTTATGACAATATCATTTCCATCAATTGGTGGAATAGAAATTAATATGTGGTCAGAGTTTTTTAATTTATCAAAAATTTCCTCATCAAAATTATTGTTTTCAAATTTATAACTTTTATATTCAACGTTTCCTATTTTATTGAAAGTTGTCTCAGATCTGTTGGTTGTAGACAGGTGTATTTTAAAACCTTCTAAAGATAATCTATTTACAAAACTTTTTGCAACTTGACCAAAACCATAACAAAAAATATTTATATTTTTCACACTAAATTACTTTTTTAAATTTTGAGCCATAACTTAAAGGATTTTTTAATTTTTCCACCATTTCCTTTGGACAAACTTGTACAAAATTTTTAACCTCTAAATCAAATTTTTCTATGATTTTTTTTGAAAATATTGAGTTAGTTTCTTTAGTATGCTCATTGATTAAACTTTTTAAATATTTGATCCAATATTCAGTTTCTAAAGGTTGCCAAATTACCGTTTCAGGATTTACTCTTTTTTCGAATTCTTTTACTGGATCATAAACAAAAGCCATTCCGCCAGTCATGCCTGCTGCAAAATTATCTCCAACTTCACCTAAAATAACAACCGTACCTCCGGTCATATATTCACATCCATTTGAGTCACATCCTTCAATAACGGAAATTGCTCCAGAATTTCTTACCGCAAATCTTTCACCNGCTTGACCTGCAGCATAAAGTTTTCCTGANGTTGCGCCATATAAAACTGTATTTCCTATGATAGTATTTTCATTNGATATTAAATTACTTTCTTCAGGTANTTTTATTGAAATTGTTGCACCAGACAAACCTTTGCCNACATAATCATTNGCATCTCCTTCTACAANTAACTTTAAACCTTTAACACCAAATGCNCCAAAGGATTGNCCNGCTGATCCTTTAAATAANAAAGTTAAAAAATTATCNTCCAANTTGTTGTTNCCATATTTTTTATATAAGTANTGNGATAACCTNGTACCAACTGCTCTGTTAGTATTTTTAATTAAAAATTCATTTTTTTTAATTTTATTTTCGTCTAAAGATTTTTCAATATCAGGCCATATTTTTTCATCTAATGTGTCTGGAACTTTATTTATTTCTTGGTCTTTACAGTATCTATAGTTTTCACCGGGATCAGCTTGTACAAAAAGTGGATTAAGATCAAGATCATCAAGATTTGGAGATGCTTTACTTACCTGTCTAAGTAAATCTGTTCTTCCAATTATATCATTCAAAGATTTGTATCCTATTGATGCTAGAATTTCTCTTACTTCCTGAGCAATAAAAGAAAAAAGATTAACGACTTTGTCTGGAGTGCCTGTAAATTTTTCTCTTAATTTTTCATCTTGAGTGCAAACACCAACTGGACATGTATTAGAATGACACTGTCTCACCATAATACATCCCATAGCAACTAAAGCAGTTGTAGCAACTCCAAACTCTTCCGCTCCCATCATCGCTGCGATAACTACATCTCTTCCAGTTTTAATTCCACCATCAGTCCTTAGTGTTACTTGATGCCTCAAGTTATTTAAAGTTAACACTTGGTTTGCTTCAGTTAATCCCATCTCCCATGGAATTCCAACATACTTAACACTTGTTTGGGGTGTTGCTCCAGTCCCACCATTATGTCCTGAGATTAATATTATATCCGCCTTAGCCTTAGCAACTCCAGCGGCAATTGTTCCAATTCCAGATGAGGCTACTAACTTAACTCCTACTCTAGCTTTTGGATTTATTTGTTTTAAATCATAAATTAGCTGAGCTAAATCTTCAATTGAATAAATATCGTGATGAGGTGGAGGAGAAATTAATGTTACTCCAGGAGTTGAATGTCTTAATCTAGCTATTTCCTCTGTTACCTTAAAACCTGGAAGCTGTCCTCCTTCACCGGGTTTTGCCCCTTGTGCTATTTTAATTTCTATTTCGTTACAATTATTTAGATAATTTATTGTTACCCCAAATCTTGCTGAAGCAATTTGTTTTACTCTAGAATTTGCATTATCTCCATTATTTAATTTTTTAAATCTCTTTTCATCTTCACCACCTTCACCGCTACATGAAGCTCCTTTAATTCTATTCATACCAATAGCTAATGTTTCGTGAGCTTCTTTTGATAAAGCTCCATGTGACATACTTCCACTACCAAATCTTTTCATAATATTTTCAATTGTTTCAACTTCAGAAATATCAATTGGTGGATTTAAATATCTTTTTCTAAAATCAATTAGATCTCTTAAATTTATCGGCGGTAAATTATAAATACCTTCAGCATACTTTTTATAAGCTTCATATGAGTTTGAGGCTACTGCGCTTTGTAAAAGATGTATTAATCGACCTTGATATTGGTGAGTTTCTCCATTTTTTCTGTATCTATAAATTCCACCTATGGGTAAAACAGTATCACTACTATTAAATGCATCTTTATGAATGTCTCTAATTTTTTTTTCTATACCAACAAGTCCTATTCCTGAGATTTTAGAAGTAACACCTGAAAAATAATCTGAAACAATAGTTCTACTTAAACCTACAGTTTCAAAATTACAACCACCTCTGTAGGAGCTTAGAACTGAAATGCCCATTTTTGACATAATTTTTAAAAGACCAGCGTTTACTGATTTTATGTATCTCTTTATACAGTCTTCAAAATCAAACTGACCAAATAATTTTTTTTCAAATCTTTGATGCAAACTATCAAGTGCTAAATATGGATTTACAGTTGTTGCTCCAACTCCCAATAATGTTGCAAACGAATGAGTATCAAGTGCNTCACCTGTTTGAACATGTATTGAAACGTAACCTCGCAATTTATTCTTNATTAAATGCGTGTTGATAGCACCTACACATAATAACATTGGAATAGGAAGTTTTGTNTCAGAAATATTTCTATCACTTAAAATTAACTGGTTAGAACCTTGTCTTACGGCAATTTCAGCATCTTTTTGAATTTGTTTAATGGAGCTATCAATATTTTCTTCTTGTGCAAAAGTACAATCAATAGTCTTTGAGTTTTTTCCAAAAAAATTAGTTAATTTTTCAAATTGTGAATTTGATAAGACTGGACTATTCAATACAAAAATATTTTCTTTTGTGAGTTTATCAAAGTCTAAAATATTACCCAAATTTCCAAATCTAGTTTTTAAACTCATCACTTTATTTTCTCTAAGGGAGTCTATTGGGGGGTTAGTAACTTGACTAAAATTTTGCCTGAAAAAATGATAAAGAGGTCTGTAACGATCTGAAAGTACNGCAAGCGGTGTATCATCCCCCATTGATCCTGTCGCCTCTTTTGCNTCTTCAGCCATAGGATGCAAAATCANCTCTAAATCCTCTATACTTAATCCAAAAGCATGNTGTCTTCTTTTTAAATCTAAACCAGAGTAAAAATTTTTTTCATTAGTTATTGTTATTTTGTTATCTAAATCAATTATTTGAGAGTTGAAGTGTTTATATTCTTTCGCAAGAAAATTTTTTATTTCACTATTTTTATAAACTTTTCCTTTTTCTATTCTAATTCCAATAATCTCACCCGGTCCAAGTCTGCCTTTATGTTTAATTTGTTTTTCATTTAGCTCAATCATTCCCGTCTCTGATCCGGCAAATAAAAAATTATCTTTGGTAATTGTAAATCTTAAAGGTCTTAGTCCATTTCTATCGCTTGCAGCTATAACCCATTCATTATCAGTTGCTGCTATTGCTGCAGGACCATCCCATGGCTCCATTGTGCTATTTAGGAAATTAAATAGTTGTTGATGATTTTTTGGTAAAACTTTACTTTTTTTTGACCATGCATCGGGAATTAGCATTAATTTTGCTAAAGGTGCTGGCTGTCCCGAAATATTTAATAACTCAAAAACGTTATCTAATGAGGCTGAGTCTGAATTACCAGATGGAATGACTGGCTTTAGGTTTTCCATATTATCAAAAATTGGACTATGCATTTCTTGCTCATGTACTTTCATCCAATTAATATTACCTTTTAATGTATTGATTTCTCCGTTGTGAGCCAACGCTCTAAAAGGTTGAGCCAAGTCCCANCTTGGCGCAGTGTTTGTTGAAAATCTTTGGTGAAAAATAGCNTATCTTGAAATAAATCTCTCATCCTTTAGATCCGTATAAAAATCAGATAAAGATTCNGCTAAGAACATTCCCTTATAAATAATGGATTTTGAACTGAATGAGCAAATATAAAAATCATTTAAATTAATTATGCTTGCCTCTTTTTCAATTTTCCTTCTAGACTCATAAAGTTTAACNTCTAAATTTTTATTAGAAAGTTTTTTGTCATTATGTTTAAATAAAACCTGAGTTATTTCTGGCCTTGTTCTTTCTGCTTTTTCACCTAAAACTTTTGGATTAACAGGGACCTGTCTCCATCCATAAATNCTAAAATTACTTTTTGTGAGNTCTTTCTCCACCAAGGTTCTAGAATTTTCTTGAGCTGAATAGTTGTTTCTTGGTAAAAAAATCATTCCTATACAAATCTCAGAGTCATCATAANTATGNCCAGTTAACTCAATTTTTTCTGAAAAAAAATCCTTTGGAATTTCTAAATGAATGCCTGCACCATCNCCNGTTTTACCATCAGCATCAACTGCACCTCTGTGCCATACTGCTTTTAGAGCTTCAATGCCATACTCAACCACTTTTCTAGATTTTTTTCCNTCGGTAGAGGCTACTAATCCAACACCACACGCATCGTGCTCCATTTCTTTTGAATAAACATTTTCTTTTTCTAAAATTTTAAGATTTTTTTTNTACCTTGANATCATGCTACTTTCTCACTTTTGAATTCNTNTCTTTCTAAATNTTTTTTTATCGACTCTGCTGCATCTCTTCCGTCTTTAATTGCCCATACAACTAATGANGCCCCTCTTATAATATCTCCTGCTGCAAATACTCCAGGAAGATTTGTCTCCATNGTNTCAAAATTTGTTTTTAGTGTTCCCCATTTNGTAATACTAAGATTTTTAGATCCAAATAAATTAGGAAGATCTTCTGGNTCAAAACCCAGAGCTTTNATTACCATATCNGCTTTAACTTCAAATTNATTATTTTTTTGAANTTCTGGTTTTCTTCTNCCACTTTCATCTGGTTTTCCTAATTTAATTTTATTTACAATTAAACTTTCAACTTTATTTTTNCCTACAAATTCTTTTGGGCTAGATAACCATACAAATTCTACACCTTCTTCTTCTGCATTTGATACCTCCCTTGAAGAGCCTGGCATATTTTCTTTATCTCTTCTATAAATACACTTTACTGATTTTGCATTTTGTCTAATAGATGTTCTCACGCAATCCATGGCTGTGTCACCACCTCCAATTACAATTACATTCTTACCTTCGGCATTTAATGTTCCATTTTCAAACAATTCTACTTTATCACCTAAACCTTTTTTATTAGAAGCTGTTAAAAATTCCATAGCTGGGAATATATTATCTAAATCGTTTCCAGGTAATTCTATTTCTCTTGCTTTATAAACNCCTGTNGCNATTAAAATTGCATCATGTTTTTTTCTTAATTCTTCAAGAGTTGCATCTTTNCCGACTTCAAAATTATTTTTAAAATTAATACCACTTTTTTTAAGTAAATCTATTCTTCTGGTCACAACAAATTTTTCTAATTTAAAATTTGGAATACCATAAATTAACAAGCCTCCAGCTCTATCATATCTATCATAAATCGTAATTTGATAGCCCGATTTTCTAAGCTGTTCAGCGGCAGCTAAACCGGCAGGACCGGACCCAATTATTCCAACGCTTAAACTTTTTTCATTTAATACCTTTATGGGATTTACCCATCCATTTTCCCAAGCATTGTCAGTTATATATTTTTCTACAGAACCAATTGTAACGGTNCCATGTCCTGATTGTTCAATAACACAATTTCCCTCACATAATCTATCTTGAGGACAAATTCTGCCACAAACCTCTGGCATATTATTAGTGCTTTGAGCTAATTCGTAAGCATCTTTTAATCTTCCTTCAGCAGTTAATTTGAGCCAATCAGGTATATTATTACTTAAAGGACAATGAACTTGGCAAAAAGGTACNCCACATTGAGAGCATCTGCTCGANTGTTCTTTNGCTTTCTCATTAATGAAATCTTTATATATTTCATTAAAGTCCTCTTTTCTCCTTCCAACTTCCCTTTTTGGTGGATTTTGTTGACCTATTTTTACAAATTTAAGCATTTTTTCAGACATATTTACCCTTTAAAAAAACTACATATAACAGCAATTTTTCATATTTGAAGAAAAACAAGGTCAATAATATTGACCTTTATTTGCAAATTTTTACTGTTAAATAAGGCTTTTTCTAAAAGTGCATAGCTCTTATTCCGCCATGGAATTGTTTAATTTGATCTTTACATGGGTTACTAGGTAACTAATGTTTGCAAATTTCATTGAAGTTTTCTTGCTGTCTGTCGTTCAAGGTGTTTCCGAATTTATACCGGTTAGTTCTTCAGCTCATTTATTTTTAATATCTGAAATTTATCAATTTAAATCTCAGGCTTTGATGCTGGATATTAGCTTGCACTTAGGATCGTTATTAGCAATAATTTTTTACTTTCATAAAGATTTATCAAATATTCTAAATGATAAAAAATTATTTCTTTTAATAGTACTTGGTTCCTTGCCTTTAATAGTTTGTGGGTTTGTAGTTCTTAAAACTGGAATAATAAATAATTTTAGGAATATTGAAGTAATAGCTTGGATGACTTTTATTTTTGCTATACTCTTATATGTAGCAGATAAAGTTGAAGTAAAAAAAAAATTAGAAAANAATATAAATATNAAATCAATTATTATAATTGGNTTATTTCAAGTCTTAGCTTTAATNCCTGGTGTAAGCAGATCAGGAATANTAATAACAGCTGGAAGGTTTATTAAGTTTGANCGATATGACGCGACAAAAATTTCTTTTTATTTATCTATACCCGCTATAGCTGGTGCAAGTTTTTTAGGTTTNAAAAGTATTACATACGAAAATTTTGATTTTAANATTATGATTTTATTTTCTATACTATTATCCTTTTTATTTTCTTTTTTAACAATAAAGTATTTTTTAATATTTGTAAAAAAATTTACTCTAAATCTATTTATCATTTACAGAATAATTCTGTCATTTNTACTGTTTTATATAGTATACGCTTAATTTTTTTTTATTTCTGGAACTAATTGTGAAATCAGAACACCAATTAAAATAAAAGTACATCCTAATATATTATTGAAATTTAAAATCTGACTTAAAATAATCCAAGCAGCAGCTGTTGCAAATACTCCTTCCAAAGAAAAAATTATTGCTGATGGAGCTGGTTGAATATTTTTTTGAGCATAAATTTGTAAGACAAAAGCTATGCCTCCTGACAAAACTCCAGCATATAATATTTGAATTTTTTGACTTAGAATATCAACCAATANAAATTCTTCAAAAATTAACCCAGGTATGAGTGAGCAAACCGAAACGACAAATGTTTGAATAAGACCTATTAATATTGGAGCATTAAACTCTTCGATGATAATACCAATAAAGATTATGTGCAAACTCCAAAATAATGCACAAATAATTACAAGGGTATCTCCANGNCTAACTGNAGTATCTTGANAATTAGTTAAAAAGTAACCACCAATTACACACAAAACAACTGATGGCCAAACGCTCCAATGTATTTTTTTTTTAAAAAGAAAGAAAACTATAATAGGAACCATTGGAACATAAAAAATGGTAAAAAAAGCTGCATTTGCAACGTCAGTGTAAAGAAGTGCTACTTGTTGAAATACAGATGCAAAAAATAAAAAGACTCCAATAGAAAATGATAGAATTAAAAATCTTTTCTTATTCTTTGTAATAATTTTAATTGTATTTTTTTTTTCTAAAAATAAATAAAAAGGTATTAANGCAATAAATCCAACAAAGAACCTAACTGAATTAAAAACATAAGGCCCNATATTCTCCATTCCAGTGTCTTGAGCNATGAAAGTAGTTCCCCATATAAATGTACATAATAAAGCACTGATTATAGATGCTGATTTTGACATTTAGATTGCAAGCCTGTATGCAAAATTCTTACCNAGATTTTCTTTAAGCTCATTATTAAATCTTGCAGCCTCNGCACCATCTATTATTCTATGATCATAGGATAAAGATAAAGGTAAAATGGTTCTAGTTTTAAATTCACCCTTAATAAATTTTTGTTTTTTCTCTAATTTTCCAATACCTAAAATCGCAACCTCAGGATAATTAATTATTGGTGTAAAATAATTACCTCCTATCCCACCTAAGCTTGTAATGGTCATGGAGCCTCCAAAAAATTCTTTTTTATCAATCTTTAATTTTCTACACTTATTGCTAATTTCTTTAAGTTCATCGCTAATCTGATTTATGTTTTTTTTATTAACGTCTCTAANTTTGGGTACCATCAANCCATGNTCAGTATCTACAGCTATACCTATATGAAAATATTTTTTAAATGTCATTTTTCCTTGTTCTATTTCATCAATTGAGGAATTAAATGATGGAAATTTTTTAATTGTTGCAACAAGTGCTTTTGTTATAAAAGCAAGTGGAGTAATTTTTTTTCTTTCACCTGTATATAAATCTTTTAAGGATGTTCTGAAGTTTTCCATTTCTGTTACATCAGCTTCGTCATGATTTGTAACATGTGGAATTGTTGTCCATGAATAAGAAAGATGTTTAGCGGCAATTTTNTTTATTCTTGGAATTTCTTTTATTTCTATTTCACCAAAATCAGAATGAGGAAATTCATTTTTATAATTTATATTTTGTTCAGTTGTTTTTTTTGAAGATTGGTCTTTTATAAATTTTTTAACATCACTTTCTATAACCCTTCCTTGTCTTTCACTGCCCGTGACTAAATTTATATCTAACCCTAGTTCTCTTGCAAATTTTCTCACATTAGGACTAGCAGGTATTCTTGTTTTTTTTTCGGTCATTTATATTTTGGTTGGAAATGGTTTTTCTGCATCAATTTTATATTTTATCATTGCTTCTTTTGCATGTTTTGTTGGAATTAACTGCTCTTTTGAAAGTACGCTAAGAGCATATGCAACAATATGCTCTTTATCAACCTCAAAAAATTTTCTTAATTTTTTTCTAGTATCGCTTCTACCAAAACCATCGGTCCCTAAAGAATAAAAATTTTTTTTTGTATATTGTCTAATTTGGTCAGAATGACTTCTCATGTAGTCTGAGGCAGCTAAAATTGGTCCTTCTTTTTTTTTAAAACATTGTTCAACATAAGAAACTCTTTGGGGCTTATCTGGATTTAATAAATTGTATCTTTCAACCTCCATTCCGTCCCTACTCAATTCATTAAAGCTTGTAACGCTCCATATTTCACTGTCAATTTGATAATCTTTTTGTAATATTTCTGCGGCAGCCATAACTTCTCTTAAGATTGTTCCTGATCCCATTAACTGAATTTTTGTTTTTTTATATCTATCAAGTTCTTTTATTTTATACATCCCTTTTAATATTCCTTCCTTGCAATTTTTATCTTCTGGCATTGCAGGATGCGGATAATTTTCGTTCATTGTTGTAATATAATAAAAAACATTTTCATTTTTTTCGTGCATTCTTTTTAATCCTTCTCTAAAAATGACTGCAAGTTCATAAGCAAAAGTAGGATCATATGATTTACAATTTGGTATTGTAGATGCAAGCATNTGACTGTGGCCGTCTTGATGTTGTAATCCTTCCCCNGCAAGTGTCGTTCTTCCNGCTGTTGCACCTATTAAAAANCCTCTAGCCTGGCTGTCNCCAGCTGCCCAATTAAAATCTCCTGTTCTTTGAAATCCAAACATAGAATAAAAAAGATAAATTGGTATCATTTCAATATCATGATTAGAATATGCGGTTCCTGCCGCAATCCAAGATGACATTGAACCAGCTTCATTGATGCCTTCCTCTAAAACTTGCCCTTTTTTATCCTCTCTATATGAAAATAAATTTTCAGCATCTTCTGGTTCATATTTTTGACCTTCNTGGGCATAAATACCTATTTTTTTGAAAAAACCTTCCATTCCAAAAGTTCTTGCTTCATCAGGTATTATTGGAACAAGTCTTGGAGAAACATTCTTATCTCTTAATAAATTTGTTAATAATCTTACTAATGCCATCGTAGTAGACATTTCTTTTTTTCCAGTAGACTCTTTTAAAAAATCAAAGATATCTTTAGGAGGTGCTTTTATTGGTTTAGAATAACTTGTCCTTTCTGNAATAAAACCACCAAGTTTAATTCTTCTATCTTTAATATATTTAATTTCATCAGAATTTTCGTTTGGTCTAAAATATTGAATTTCTTGTACCTGCTTATCTGTTAAGGGAACATCAAATCTATCCCTATAATACATTAAATCATCTATATCTAATTTTTTTTGTTGATGACTTGTATTTACACTTTCTCCAGTTTTACCCATTCCATAACCTTTTATTGTTTTTGCAATTATAACAGTTGGGCTACCAGTATTTTTTATTGCTTCGCTGTATGCTGAATAAACTTTATGTGGGTCGTGACCTCCTCTATTTAGTCTCCAAATATCTTTGTCAGANAAANNNGAAACTAATTTTTCNGTNTCNGGATATTTNCCAAAAAAATTCTTTCTCACATATAAGCCATTTCTTGCTTTATAGGCTTGATATTCTCCATCGACAGTTTCATTCATTATCTTAACCAAATGCCCAGTTTTATCCTTAGCTAATAATGAATCCCAATAAGATCCCCAAATAACCTTTATTACATTCCACCCTGCTCCTCTAAAAATTCCTTCGAGTTCCTGTATAATTTTTCCATTTCCTCTTACAGGTCCATCTAGTCTTTGAAGATTACAATTTATAACAAAAATTAAATTATCAAGTTGCTCTCTTGCTGCCAAACCGATGGCACCCAGAGATTCTGGCTCGTCCATTTCACCATCGCCAAGAAATGCCCAAACTTTTCTATTTTGATCTTTTATTAAACCGCGATTAATTAAATATTTCATAAATCTTGCTTGATATATTGCAAGCATTGGACCAAGACCCATTGATACAGTGGGGAACTGCCAAAACTTTGGCATTAACCAAGGGTGTGGGTATGAGGATAAACCTCCAATCTCTACTTCTTGTCTGAAGCTGTCTAATTGTTTTTCACTTAATCTACCTTCAAGAAAAGCTCTAGCATACATACCAGGTGCACTATGACCTTGAAAATAAATTAAATCCCCGCCAAATTTATTATTTTTACCTCTCCAAAAATGATTCATTCCAACATCATAAAGAGTTGCTGCAGACGCAAATGTTCCAATGTGGCCACCAAGTTCTGGAAATTTTTTATTAGCTCTCACAACCATTGCTGCCGCATTCCATCTGATTAAAGATCTAATTTTTCTCTCAATATTTTGATCACCAGTAGACTTGACTTCTTTTTCTGGAGGTATTGTATTTATATAAGGAGTGTTTCTTGATAAAACTAAATCTGATCCTTGTTTGTAAGAATGGTCTATCAGTTGTTTTATTAAAAATTGGGCTCTTTTACTTCCATCATTTTCCAGAACTGAAGAAAGAGACTCTATCCATTCCTTCGTTTCAACTGGATCGATATCTCCTGCTGAATTTGCTAAATTATTTTTTTCTTCAGCAATTTTAATAGGCACATCAGGCACATCTATATTTTCTTTTTCTGCAATTAATGTCTTTTCAGCTTG
>NHKK02000039.1 GCA_002169475.2 Candidatus Pelagibacter sp. TMED239 | reverse complement strand
ATTCTTTAGCTCACAATATTGTGTATAATACAAACATCACATCTTGTGTAATTCTTGTTTGTACAGTAGATAATCTATTTCAAGAATTTAAGATTCAAGGCTCAGAATTAATTACTTACCAAAATTTATTCTTAGGAAGATTAAAAAAATTTAATGAACTTTCAAATTTAATTTAAAAATGGATAAAATAGTTATTTACGATACAGAAACGACTAACAGTACTATTTGGGGATCAATCATTGAAGTTGGAGCAGTTGTAGTTGATAAAAATCTTAAAGAAATTGGAAAATTAAATATCAGAGGTAGAATGCCAGAAGGTGAGGTTCCTAGTGCTAAAGCATTACTTGTTAATTCAACCAGTATTGATTTATTAACTAAAGGTAATTATTCGCATTATGACTTTTTAGGTGCAGTTGAAAATTTTTTTTCAAAGTGTGCTCCTGCAATGTTTATGGGTTGGTCAAANTTAAATTTTGATAGAAGAATGTTTCATTTTAATTTTTTTAANGGGAATCGATATCCNTATGCNACTCATTCATCACCCAATCAAGAACATGATGGNCTTCACATAGCAAGAGCAGCCCAAACTATCAATNCNGAAACANTGAAAACAGAATTAACAGAAGCNGGNAATGNGAGCTTGGCTTTGGAAGGTTTAGCCCGTCAGCAAGGTTTTGACACATCAGCAGCCCANACTGCTTATGTTGATGCACACAATTCATTAAAAATTTTGAGAATTATAAAAGATAAACATAANGCAAATTGGGAAAAATTTTTAGGCACTTCAACAAAGAATAGTGTTGAGACTATTTTAAAAAGTGAAGGTGTATATTCAATTTTTGAAAATGTTAAAGGAAGAAATATGATGTATCTTGTTTGTACATTGCACCCAACTCATTGTTTTCATCCTTCTTATACATCTTGGGGGTATTTATGGGATTTAAGAAGAGATCCAAAGCCATTTTTAAATATGTCAGTAAATGAACTTAAATCAAATTTAAAAAAAATTAGTCCCAAAGCACTTCGGGTGATTAAAACTAATAAAGCTCCAATANTTTTAGATAAAAATTNTGCTTTAAAAGAAAAGGCTTATTCTGATCTTGATTTAGAAACAATTAAAAAAAGGGCAGAATTAGTAAGGAGTAGCGAAAAATTTTGTCAAAATATTCAGATTATTAATAGAGAAGCAGCAGAAGAAAAAGCACAAACTAAAACTCAAGAAGATTTACTACCTGAAGAAACTTTATATGAAAAATTTATTCCAAACAAAGACACTGCTTTATTTAAATTATGGCATAGCTCTTCTTGGGAAGATAAATTAAGAATGCTAGATAAATTTCAAGATAAACGATGTAGCTGGTTTGGTCAAAAAATTATTTATCAAGAAGCCCCTCAAGTTTTACCTCCTGATTTGTATAAGAATATCAANAGTGAAATTGCTAGAAGAATACTTAGTAAGAACAAAGAAAAATGGCAAACGATTGGTATGGCCTATAATGAAATTGATATTTTAAGAGATCAAGCAGATAATAGAGATGACTCAGAAGAGTTAAAAAAATTAGATGAAATAAATGAATTTATAATGTCTATTGAAAAAAAATATGAAATTGCCTAGTTGACATTATGGTTCTAATAAATAGAAAGACTTTATGCTTATAGATTTTAAAGATGATGATTTCGATAGTAAAATTAAAAATGAAGATGTATCTGTAATTCAATTTAGTGCAGCATGGTGTGGACCATGTAAGTCTCTTAAACCAGTAATGGATAAATTAGCTGTTGAATACAAAGATAAAGCAGGTTTTTATTACGCAGATATTGAAGATGGTGGAATTAACACTGGAAGTGCAGCTGGCATTAGGGGCGTACCAACTGTTATTGTTTATAAAAAAGGTGTTGAAGTAGATAGAAAAGTTGGTGGCGTTCCTGAAGGNGACATGAAAGAATTTTTAGAAAAAAATATTTAATTTAAATTTAAAAATTCTCCACTTAAATATAAAGAACCTGTAATTAATAACAAATCATTTTCTTTTAGAGCTATCGATTGAATAGCTTCTTTGATATTTTTTTTGTATTGAACATTAGGGATATTTTTAAATTTATCTTTTAACTCTTTTCCACCTATTGCGTTTGGTTGGTTAGGAATATCAATTGTCGTTAAAGAAGTAATATTTTTGAAATAAGATATATATTTTTCATGATCTTTATTAGCCATCATTCCNATAATTATATGCTTATTACAATCTAGAGTTTGGAGATATTCATTAAGAACTTTTGCTCCTCCTGGATTATGTGATGAGTCAAGAATTAGTCTATTNTTTTTAACTAGATCTTTAAGTTTACCAGNTTTAATCTCCTCCAATCTAGCAANATTATATGCTTTTTGAATACCATTTATTATGTTCTGGTCATTAATTTTTATATCCTCTAAAATTCTTAATGTTGCAATAGCAGTAGATGCATTTTCTATTTGAAATTGACCATTTAAATTTGGTTTTGGAATTTTTAAACNCCCATATTTATCCTCATAATAAAAGAAATCATTTTCTTTTAAAACAAAGTTATAGTTTTCCTTAAAATAATATTTATTNGCANNATTATTNGAAATATTTTTTTTNATANATCCTNTAATTTCATNAGANTTTTGTTTTGCAACTACTATATTTGAATTGAGTAAAGATGAGGTTTTTTCAAAGATTATTCTTTCAATAGTTCTATCATTTTTTGGCAACCAATCTAAATGGTCTTCACTACAAGAGGTTATTATATTACAAAGATTTTTTTTTAGAATATTTACAGCATCTCCCCTTCCGAAGAGACCAAATTCTGCGATGACTAGATTTTGTTTGTATTTTTTACATCCATGAAAGAATGCAGCTGTAAGGGCCTCAAAATATGTTAAAGGTTGACCATTGTTAATCTCTTCAATTTCATTTAATAAATCTGAGAGATCATCATCGCTTATTATCTCATCGTTATAAACAAATCTTTCATTAATTCGTACGACATGAGGTGATGTGTAAATATTGCATTTGATATCTGCCTCTTTAAGTATTGATCTTAAAAAAGAGATTGTACTTCCTTTACCATTTGTACCACAGACTTGAATACAATTTATTTCATCTTGTGGATTACCTAATTTTTTGCAAAGAAATTTTATACGGTCTAAACTAAGATCGATTTCTTTAGGATGCAGCTTTTGTAAGCGATTGACTATTTTCTGAAGTTTCATTTTCTTCAGAACTTATAACAGAGTTTTTCTTCAACAATATTGATAATATAGTTCCTATTTTTTCAGAGAGCTCTTTTCTCTCTACAATTAAATCGACAAAACCTGTCTTTTCGACATATTCACTTTTTTGAAAGCCTTCTGGCAATTCCTCTTTAACTGTTCCCTGTATTACTCTAGCTCCTGCAAATGCAATTAAAGCACCTGGTTCTGCTAAATGAATATCTCCAAGCATCGCATAGGAAGCCGTAATTCCTCCTGCAGTTGGATCTGAAATACAAACTAAGTAAGGAAGATTATTTTTTTTTAGTTCATTTATAGCAAGAGTTGTTCGGGTCATTTGAGATAAAGAAACTAAACTTTCCATCATTCTCATTCCACCTCCAGCACTAATGCATATAAATGGAGTTTTATTTTCAATTGCATATTGAACACCATACAAAAAAGCCTCACCTTCTGCAGCTGCCATTGAAGCACCTAAGAAATCAAAGTCAGAAGCTACAGCAGTGATTTTAATATTATTTATTGTTCCACAAACAACCATCATCCCACAATCTAAACCAGTTTTTTTTCTGGCACTTTTTAATCTATCTTTATATGGCCTTGAATCTGTCCAATTTAAAGGGTCATCTTTTGGTATAGGAGTTTTAAATATTTCATAATTATTTTTTCCAAATAAAATATCAAATCTTTGTTTTGGTTTTATTCGATGATGTTTATTACAATCTGGGCAAACCCAAAGGTTTTCTTCTAAATTTTTTTTAAGTATTGGTCCTTTACAACACGAAGTCCAGTCACTATTTGCAATATCTTCTTTAGTAGCTCTTTTATGTATTGCAGATTTAATCTTTTCACCTGCTTTTATTATCTTAGTAATCCAATTCATTTTATTTTATTTTTTAATTTTCTAACAACATTAGTAACATTTATGACAGTATTTTGTCTTTTTTTAATAGAGTTTGTTATTTCTTTACAAATCGCACTTCCAACCACTAATCCGTCAGCTTTTTTTAGAGATTTTATTGTTTTTTCAGTGATTCCAAATCCTATAACAATATTTTTTGATTTATTTTGATCCTTAATTTTCTTGTATTCTTTTAAAATTTTCTTAGGTGAAACTTTTAATTTTCCTCCAGTGGTTGAAAGCATACTAATATAATAAATCATATCATGAGAATCTTTGATAATTCTTTTTAATCTCGTAGATGATGTTGTTGGGGAAACTAATTGAATAAAATTAATTCCTCTTCTTTTACATTTTGAAGCAAATTTTTTATTTTCAGGGTAAGGTAGATCAACCACTATTAAACCATCAACTTTCACATTTTTACATTTATCTAAAAATTTATTTTCATTAAATTGAAAAATCATGTTGTAATAACCCATCAAAATGATTGGTTTAGTTTTTTTTGATTTTTTAAAATCTTTGGTAATAGAGAAAACATCATTGATCTTAATCCCATTCTTTATTGCTCTATATGCACTTGTTTGTATTTGGCCTCCATCAGCAATAGGAGTGTTATGTGGAAACCCAAGTTCACAAATATCTGAATATTTAGAAATTGATTTGAGAATTTCTAATGATTTCTTTTTAGTGTTGTCACCAGCAACAGTATAAGTAAGTAGAGCAGGTCTATTTTCTTTTTTTGCATTTTGAAATGCTTGATTCAATAAAGAGTTCATTTTCTTTTACCTAATCTTTCTCTCAAAATATCCCTGTCTTTTTTTGCATCACCACATGAGTTTACTATGATGATAGTATCTTTACTTAGCTTGGGTGCAATTTTAATAGCTTCCGCAAATGCATGGCTTGGCTCAAGACTGGGATTCAAATTTTCATATTTAGTAACCATTACATGTGCATCAAGAGCTTCTTCATCAGTTGCATAAGTATATCTTGCTCTTTTAGAATCTTTTAAAAAACAATGAATAGGACTAACCCCAGGATAATCTAACCCAGCGCTAATAGATTCCGTATCATTTATTTGTCCCTCACTGTTTTGGCAAAGATAAGATGCTGCTCCATGTAGAATTCCAATTTTAGCATTTTTACTTAATGGTGCTGCATGAAGTTTTGAATTTTTTGGTCCGCCAGCTTCAACACCAATTAATTCAATTTGGCTTTTATTATAATCAATAAATTCACTCCAAAAACCGTAGGCTGAACTTCCTCCACCAACACAATTTATTAATTTTACTTTTTTAGGAATTTTTTTAAATTGTGATTTTAATTGAACTTTTAATTCTCTAGAGATTTGAGCAGTACTCCAGCCACAAATTTTAACAAATATATTTGGACCTACAGTACTACCAACACACATATGAGTATTATCACAATTAGACACCCAATATCTCATACATTCACTTACAGCATCAACTAGCGTTCGACTGCCTGAGTAAACTGGAACTATTTCAGCTCCATTTTTTCTCATTGCGTCACAGTTAGGTTTTTGTCTTTTAATGTCTTTTGCACCCATAAATATTTTACATTTAAGGCCAAATTTTTGAGCAGCCATACTGAGCATTTTACCTGCATAACCAGCACCTGTATCACCAATGATATATTTTTTACCCATAGTTTTACAGATTAGAGCATGGACAGTTGCATTATATATTTTGTGAGCACCGCCATTTGCTTCAGAAACAACTTTTGCCCAAATTTGAGCACCCCCTAAATGGTTTGTTAGACTCTTGAGTTTTACAAATGAAGTAGGGCTTCCAACATAATTTTTAAAATAAAAATCTCTTTTTCTTAAAAATTTTTTATCTTTTCTAAGTTTTTGAAATTGAATTGTTAAATCTTCTACAGGTTTTTTTAAAGTTTCAGGAATAAAGCTTCCTCCAAATTTACCACCCCAAAAGCCGTGTTGATCATGTTGGTCAATTAATGGAATTTCTCTTTTAAGTTTCATTTTGTACCTGTTCTATCTTTTTTAAAAATATATCTATTTTGGATTTATCTTTTACCCCATAAGTTTCTAGACCCCCAGATATATCTATAATATCTGCTATTTTTTTATAATTTTCAAGATCATCATTTATTTGAATATTACCTGCTATCATTAATGGTTTGTTAATTTTAATTTTTTCAATAAGCTTATGATCAAAAGTCATGCTTTTCTCATAACCCTTGCTATCAAATAAATAAATATCAGTAACCTCAGAAAATGAATGATATTTTTGAACATCATTTTCATCTTTTATAGTTAAGGCAGTAATAATTTTTTTATTATATTTTTTTTTAATTATTCTTATTTCTTCAGGTGAACAGTCATAAATTTGGTAATAATCAAAGGGAAGTAGTTTAATTTTTTCTAAAACATCTTGATCAGGTTTAACAAGAACTGCTACAAAGCTTGATTTTTTTTTATCTAATTTTAATAACTTATGAAGCTTTTCAACATCAACAAATCTTGAACTTTTTTTATAGTTACAAATAAAACCAATAAATTGAGGTGGGAAGGGATGATTAATTATAAAATTAAGAGTGTCTAGATCTGAAATACCACAGATTTTGGATCCTTTGATCATCTATTTAAGTGATCAACTAATCTTTGAATATTATTTTTAATATTTCCTTTAATTAAAGATCTCCCTATTACAATACCAGATACTTTATTTTTAAAAGCATCATTTGGAGTCATTACCCTCGACTGATCATTAACTTTATCACCAGGCAACCTTATTCCTGGAGTAACAATAAATAAGTTTTTATATTTTTTTTTAATTATTTTCGCCTCTTGTGCAGAGCAAACAACACCATCACAACCTGATTCTTTTATTAGACCAGCTTGTCTTAAAACTAATTGTTTTACAGATTTTGTATAACCTATTTCTTTCAGTGATTTCTTATTAAGACTTGTTAAAATTGTAACACCAAGTACTTTTAAATCTTTATTAATTGATTTAGCTTTCTTTTTAACAACTCTTAACATTTCAAGGCCACCATTTGCATGGACAGTAATAAATTTACATTTTTTTAAATCTTTTAAACTATCTATTGCTGATAATGCTGTTTGTGGAATATCATTAATTTTTAAATCTAGCCAAAAATCTTTTTTAAAGTTTTCTAAAAACTTCCTTCCATTTTTAGAGTAAAAAAATTGCATCCCAAATTTTGGTGTAACTTTGAGCCTGTTTGTCTGTGTTTGTTTTATAATTTTTTTTATTTCAATTAAATTAGATGTGTCACAAGCAACAAAAATGTTTTTATGTTTCATTGTTTAATTTTTTAAACAAGTCTTTTGACATTTTAAAGTGAATTGTTTTTTTTTCTGGAGTATTCACTTTTTCACCTGTTTTTGGGTTCCTGGAAATCCTAGGTTTCTGAGTTTTGGTTGAAAATATTCCAAACCCTCTCAATTCTACCCTTTCACCTTTTTTAAGGGTATTCTTAATTTCTTTTAAAATAATATTTGTAAATTTTTCCAGATCTTTTTTTAAAAAATTTGGATAGTTTTTTGATAGGTCTTTTAGAAGTTTAGATTTTACAACTGCCAATTTTTACTACTCAGTTTCTTATTTTACTTATCTTTTTTTTTAAGATCTTCGGATAATGATGAAAATGGTAAATTCTTTCCAGATCCTTCAGTACCATATTTTTCTAAAGCCTCTTTTTTTTCAATTTCTTCTAAAAGTTTTATACTTAATCCTATTTTTCTTTTACCTAAATCTAAATCAGATATTGCACAATCAATACTTTCACCTCCAGTAAATCTTGAAGGTCTTGCATCAGCACTGTTGATTGCTATTTGAGATTTCTTTATTAAAAAATCCATCTCACATCCTATTGGTCTTACGATTAAACCTTTATTATCAGTTGAAATAATTTTTACTGTGATTGTTTGATTTACTTTTTTATCTCCAAACCAATCAAGAGGATCATTTTGAGTTTGCTTTAGACCAACTCTGACCTTTTGCTCAGAAACTTTTATTTCTAAAATTTTTACTTTAATCTTATCACCTTTTTTATATTTTTTTAATTCTTCTTCACCATTATTTAAATATGTTAAATCATTACAATGAAGGAAAGTATCAATTTCTAAATCTTCAATATTAACGAACAACGAATATTCATTTTTATTAACAACCTTACCTTCAACAATAGTACCTAATGGGAATTTCTTCTCAAATACATCAAAAGGATTTTCTTTTGTTAATCGATGAGAAATTGCCACTCTTCTTTTTTCCTTGTCAATTTCAGTTATTACACAATCTATTTCATCACCAACCTTAAACAATTTTTTTGCNGTAACATTTTTTTTTGTCCAGCTTAGCTCNCTACTATGTAAAAGNGTTGTTAGTCCTGGNTCNANTTCACAAAATGCTCCAAANTCCATAATTTTTACTACTTTAACTTTGTAAACTTTTTTTAATTCNTAATTTTCAATATGTTCAAATGGGTCTGGAGAAAGTTGTTTTACGGAACAACCAACTTGTANTTTNTCTTTATCAACAGAAATTACTTTCAAATCATGTTTTTCCCCAATATTAAANACTTCATCAGGATGNTTAACTCTTGAGTAAGAAATTTCTTGTAAGTGAACTAAAACNTCNAGTTCTCCATTNACATTAAAAAAACAACCAAATGANCTNTANCCTTTNACNTCTGCACCTTTNATNATNTCNCCAACTTTATATTTTTCAATAATTTTAGCNTTNTCNTCTTTTTTNAANGAAGAAATTATTTCNCTTCTAGANACNCAAGCATTTCCTCTTATCTTATCNAGTTTTATNAAAGCAAANTTTTGAGGCTCATTCATTAAATGACTAATNTCTTTNAATGGTTTGTCACTAATTTGAGAGCCAGGNAAAAACATTAAAGANCCTGTATCAATGTGNTCTACAATNCATCCNCCTTTACATTTNGANGTAATCTTACCCATNATAGGTTCATTTTTTTCATAAGCTTCNACAAGCTTATCCCAACCNTTTATNTTNTGTGCTTTACTNGCAGATACTAAAACTTCTCCATTTTTATCCTCAATTCTTTCNAGNANAACTGGAATTTTTTCACCGATNTNAATCTTATCNNTCCAGCCCATACTTTTTAATTCATTAATATCTAANACNGGTTCACTTTTTAATCCTTCAATAAANAAAAANACAAANTTTTCNGTTATTTTATTAATTTTACCCTCNATAACTTTTCCTTCTTCNATTTTAGTTTTTGAAAGTTNACTATTTAANAGCTGTTCGAATTCTTTTGATGCAGTGCTTGATAAATCTTTATAAATTTCCATTAATTNTTNANTNGTTTATCCATTATTTGTTTAATTTTTAAAAAACATGATCTTTTAGTTAAATTTGTAGTATTAATCAAGATCGAATCTNTTGTTTTCTTNAANGGTGAGATTNTTCTATTNTANTCGTTTTTATCGCGTATTTTNATGCTTTTTANNACNTCNTTNTACGTTATTNTTTTNTTNAGNAATTTNAGNTCTTTATATCTNCTTAANGCTCTAGTTTTAATATTNGCAGTAATAAAAAATTTNAACATAGCATTTTTCATNATNACNCTNGTAATATCTCTNCCATCTANAATACTNCCACTAAATTTTTTTGANGGTCGATANGCACATTTAATTTGAAAATTATANACAANTNNTCTAATTTTTTTATCTTTGGCTACTATAGATGCNTCTNTAGCTACTTTATNAGANAATAAANCTNTNCTTTGTANATNATGNATTTTTAATTTANTNATTTTTTTTNTNACNANAGTNTAATTAAACTTTTTTTTATTNTGAATTTTTAAATTTCCNATAAATCTATATATTTTNCCAGTATCAAGATAAAGNAAATTATAATGNTTTGCGATTANTTTTGCTTGNGTNCCTGCACCAGCTGCAGCAGGNGAGTCTATTGCAACNTGAATNANTTTANTCATTTTATNTTTGCACCNAAAGTNTTTAATANTTTTAAATATTTTGGAAAAGAAGTNTTAAAACAAGTNGCGTCATGAATTTTCCACTGGCCGCCTAAAGTAAGAGCCGCGATAGTTGAAACCATAAATACTCTATGATCTTTCAAAAATTTTTTTATTTCAAATGTTTTATTTAGTTCTAAGTTTGGGTTACCCCAAATTCTTAAACCATTATTTTTTATTTTTTCTACTTTGATATTCATCATTTTTAACAATTTTATACCCCAATCTAATCTTTTTGACTCTTTTTTATTTAATTCAGAAAGATTTTTAAAAGTACTTATTCCATTGCATATACTTGCAACTAAAAAAATTAATAAAAATTCATCAATAGCAGAACTATTAAATTTTGGATTAAGATTTATTGCTTTTAATTTTTTATTTGACTGTATGAATAAATCAGCAGTAGGCTCACCTTTATAAATTTTTTTATTAAAAACTTTTATTTGAGCTCCCATCATATTTAAAATTTTAATTATTCCCGTCCTTGATGAGTTGACATTTACATTTTTAATAGTCAGACTATTTTTATTTGACAACAAAGTTAGAACTATAAAAAATGAAGCTGATGAAATATCACCTGGAATTTTATAGTTAAACCCTTTAAATTCATTCATTCCATCTACTTCAATAATATCAAAATTTTTTTCTTTTTTTAATTTTATCGGAATCTTTAAAACATTTTTAAACATTAATTCTGTATGGTTTCTAGATGGCAGACACTTTAATTTAGTTTTTCCATTAGCTTTAAGAGCAGCAATCATCACAGCTGATTTACACTGTGCAGAGCCTAAACTTTCAATGTATTTTATAGGTTTTAATAATTTTGGTCCCTTGATCAATATTGGAAGTTTTGATCTATTGTTTTTGAATTTCATGCCAAAGGATTTGAGCGGTTTAATAATTCTACTCATATCCCTTTTTTTTAAAGATTTATCTCCAGTGATTTTTACCCAATTATTTGTGTTTGATAACATCGAAGTTATTAATCTTGCTGAAGTGCCAGAATTTTCTAAATCTAAAACTAAGTTTTTTTTATAATTAAATCCATAAAGACCTTTGCCACTCACCTCACAATAATCATTTTTAATTTTTATTTTAATTCCTAATTTTTTGATACTATTGACAGCACTATCAACATCACCTGATCTTAATAAATTTGATGCAATACTTTTACCATTGCTTAAAGAAGACAATAATATAAATCTAATACTTAAGGATTTATCACCATCGACACTAATTGATTTTTTTTTAAAATTTTTAATTTTGTCTTTAATTAAAACTACCTTATTCACTAGATTTTTTATTTGAATTTAAAGTTATCACCAAAATAATATTTAGTTGCATCTTCATTTTTCATAAGTTCACTTGGGGTCCCTTCTGCAACAATTTTTGAGTTAGATAAAATTACAGCTTTATCACACACTACTAAAAGATCTCTTGCTTGGTGATCAGTAATTAAAATAGATAAATTATAATCAGACTGTAATTTAATGATAATTGTTTGAAGCATTTGGATGGTTTGAGGGTCAAGAGCTGCCAATGGTTCATCCATAAGTAGAATTTCAGGATCCCCTAATAATGACATACTAATTACAAGCCTTCTTTTCATACCTCCGCTTAAAAATTTAGCTTCAACTTTTCTAACCGCATCTAATTCAAATTTAAATATGAGTTCCTCTATTTTCATTTTACGAAGTTTGGGGTCTGTAATTAATATTTCACCAACAGCATTTAAATTATCTTCTGTAGATAAATCTGAGAAATAGCCACCAATTTGTGGAACTAATGAGATTTTAAATTTTTTTGTTCGAGTATATACAGGATATTGGGTAATATCTTCACCATTAATAATTATATTACCAAAATTAGGTTTTATTACTCCAGTTATAAGATTCATCAACGAACTCTTCCCAGCTCCATTAGGTCCTAACAAGCCTATTACTTGCCCCTTTGAAATGTCTAGTGATATATTATCTAAAATTAGATGGTTTTTTTTAAAGGATAAAGAAATTTTTCTTAAAGATATTAATGGCTTACTATTTTTAATTTTCGTAATTCTAAATTTTTTAATTACTGACATTATTTTATTTCGCTTGTAGCAATAACTTTTTTATATTTATTCATCATATATATCCTTATATTTTTTGTAATTAAATCAATTTCTAGAATATCAGCTGAAAGATTATATCCAGGTTTTAGATAAATAACATTTCTAGACATTCTTACTAAATTTTCATCTTTTTCTATTGAATCTTGAATCTCTTTTTCATCTTTTTCCAGAACTAAATAAAGCTCATCACCAGTTATTTTCTCATCTCTTCTTTCTACTACCACATTATTAATGAATGTTGTTTCAAAACTTTTGGTATTAAAATTTGCAAAATCTGATTTAATTGTAATAATTATTCCATCATGCAGAGTGATTTTGCCATTTACTTCCGTTAAAAACATTAATTCTTGATTATCCACATAAATCTCCCCATAGTCAGCTAGCAAAAGATAAATGTCGCCTCTATTATTATTGGCAGTATAACTTATGTCTTTTATAAGGTTCTTATCAGTTTTTTCGGACTCACTTTTTGAAATTGCACTACTTTTTTGGTTCAGCTCAGTACTTATCTCATTTTTGATGTAGTATTTTTTAAATACTAAATATGTCAAAACTATTAAAAAAATTATTAAAATAACCTGGGTGACTGTCTGTTTGCGCATTGTTAAGATATATCTGCGTCAATTAAATTGTGAATATGAAGAATTCCTATAGTTTTTTTTTTATTTGATTTATTATGAACACAAAGACTTGTAATTTTCTTTTCGTTCATTAAACCAATCGCTTTTGCTGCAAGCATATCTTTATTAATACTTATTGGATTTTTGGACATAAATGATTTTACTAAAAGGTTTTCAAAATTTGGTCTTTTCTGAATAGTTCTTTTGATATCTCCATCAGTAAATATACCAACTGTTTCTTTTTTTTTATTTCTAATAATTACAACCCCTAATTTTTTTGAATTAATTAATTTAATTGCTTTATCAATTGTTACATTTTCATTTATGAACGGAATTTTGTCATTTTCTAACATTAAATCTTCAACTGTTCTAAGTTTTTTTCCTAAATTACCAGAAGGGTGAAATTTTTTAAAATCTAACTTGCTAAATTTATTTTGAAACATTAATGATATTGCTAAAGCATCACCAATTGCAAGTTGAGCTGTTGTACTTGAGGTTGGAACTATTCCATATCCAGACTCTTTTACCTCTGGAATTAAAAGCTTAATATTTGAATTTTTAAATAATATAGAATTTTTTTTTGACATTATTCCAATTAACTTAACTCTATTACGATTAGCATATTGGATTAGATTTCTTAATTCATCTGTATTACCGGAATAACTTATAAGTATTAAAATATCTTTTTTTGATATTGAACCCAAGTCACCATGTGAACTATTACTTGCAGAAATTGTAAATGAAGGGACACCAATTGAGGATAAAGTTGCAGAAATTTTTGAAGCTATTAAACCACTTTTCCCTACTCCACATAAAATAACTTTAGATTGACATTTGCTTATAGCATCAACTGTTTCATTAAAAGAATTTCCTAAAGATTTTTTAATTTTTTTTAATGCTTGAATTTGTAATTCTATTACTTGTTTGCCGATTTCGATAAATTTTTTTTTCATTTTAAAATATTTTAATGTGCCCAGATATCATCCTTAAATAATGCTAGATCTAGGTTAACTCTTGTTTTTAAAAAATTTAAACATTCATTATATAATTCAATTCTATTTTCTCTTTTTAAAATTTTAGTCAACTCTCCATGAATTTTATGTAGATAAACTACATCATTAGCGCAATATTTTAATTGTGCAGGTGATAACTCGCCACCAAAATCAGAGCTTTGAAATTGTTTGCTAATATCAACGTTTGCAAATTCTTTAATTAAATGTTTTAATGAATGAACGTCAGAATAAGACCTTGCTAGCTTAGATGCTATCTTAGTGTCTAAAATATTATTTGTTTCAGTTTTTAAATAATACTTAATGTGTGCCATATCAGCTCTTCCATAATGAAAAATTTTAGTAATTTTATCATCAGCCAGTATTCTAGTTAAGTTTGGTGCCTTATATTTTGATCTATCCAATTGAATTATATGAGCATCAGAATTACCAGTTGAAATTTGAATTAGGCAAAGAGGATCTCGTCTTACATTTAAACCCATAAATTCCCCATCTACCGCAATTAAATTGCCTAATTTTAAATCATCTGGTAAATCACCTTTGTGAAGTTTAATATCAATATTCATTTTTAATTATATATATATGAAAGCAAAAAATTGTCTAATTTTTGGTGGAAGTGGTCAAATAGGCAGACAACTTATAAGAAAGTTAACTAAAAATAACTATAGAGTGACTGTAGTGACACGAAATATTCATCAGAAGAGTTATGTAATCAAAACTCAAGCAAATGCAGGGTATATAGATATAGTTGAGGCAAATATATTCGATGAAAAAAAGATTAGAAAGCTTTTTGAAAATACAGATATATGTATAAATTTAATTGGAATTTTATTCGAGAAAAGAGGAGGAAATAGTTTTAAAAATATTCACTCTATATTTCCCTCATTATTAGCTAAACTTTGTAAAGAGTATAAATTAAAACACTTCATTCATTTATCCGCCCTTGGTATTAATGAGGCAATCGATTCAAATTATGCTATTTCAAAACTAGAAGGAGAAAAAAATATTATCAATAATTTTTCTCTTGTGACAATATTGAGACCTTCAATCGTGTATTCAATAGATGATAATTTTACAACTAATTTTATGACTATCTTAAATAGGCTACCTTGTTTTCCACTTTATTATAATGGAAAGACAAAATTTATGCCAATCCATTGTTCGGATTTAACAGATATAATTTTTCATGTAATATCTAATAAGATTTTTTCAAATGTAATAGAATGTGTTGGTCCAGAAACAATGACACTTAAGGAAATTTTAAAAAAATTATTAAAACTTACTGGAAAAAAAAGAATTTTATTTCCACTCCCTTTATCAGTTGCAAATCTTTCAGCTTCATTTTTTCAACTATTACCAAAACCATTAATTACCAAAGACCAAATTAAACTATTAAAATATGATAATGTTACATCTGGGAAATATAAAACAAATTCAGATTTGGGGATTCCATCAAAAAAACTCTTTGACACCGAGGTTAAGAAATACAGTTATATGTGGAAAGAGGGAGGCCAATTTTCTACTGAAAAATATACCAGCAACGAGACACCATAAAAATTAATTTTCATTAAGCAGACTTAATTTTTTTTTCGATAAATTCAGGAATTTCATCCTTATCAATTGGCTCATCTTTTTTATTTTTTGATTGATAGCTATAAAGAAGGTGTAATTTGCAATAACTAAAATCTTTTAATGAAGTTCTGCCACAGAAATAAAAATCCTTTTCATTAGGATGGCCTATCGGATATTTACAATCATTGTCTGTTAATTCCTCTAATTGTTTTGGATTTTCAGGTTCAAAATCTTTATCAATGAGTAATGATTTAAATTTGTTTCTTTTACTTAATCTATTTTTTGAATTTTTTTCCTCAATTATATTTTTAAAAGATTGATTGGATGTTGCAGTTCTTGTTTTTATTTTTGCTGAAAGGTTTAGTCTATGTGCTTTTCCAATAACTGCGTTTCTACTGATGCCACCAATTATTTCTGCTATTTGGCTTGCAGTATTTCCTTTACCCCATAGCTCTTTTAATTTGTTGACCTTTTCATCTGTCCAGCCCATTATTGACCATATATTGTGTTAAACATTTATAATAATACAATATAGTGTTACTTATTTTTTTTAAACAAGTAATAAATTAGAGTTATCAACAATAAATTAGAAAAATATTTCATTAGATATACAATCGTAGCTTGTATTTAATTTTTTTATTTATACAAAGATTTTAATTAATAAGAGATATGAGTTATTTGGCAAAAAATTATAATAGAAAAAAAATTTCCTTTAAATACGGAAAAGGAAGTTATCTTTATTCTACCGATGGAAAAAAATATCTAGATTTTGTTAGTGGGATTGCAGTTAATTCTTTAGGACACGCTCATCCTAAATTAGCAAAAACTATCAAAGACCAGTCAAAGAAACTTTGGCACGTCTCTAATGCTTTTCAAATTCCAGAGGGGGAAAAATTAGCTCAAAAATTGTGTAAAAAAACATTTGCAGATTATGTAATGTTTCAAAATAGTGGCGCGGAAGCAACAGAAGCTGCTATCAAAGTAGCAAGAAGATACTTTTACTCTATTGGTAAACCCAAAAAAAACAGAATACTATGTATTAAGGATTCATTTCATGGCAGAACTATTGCGGCAATTTTTGCTAGTGGTAGTAAAAAAATGACAGAAGGATTTGGGCCCAAAGTTCCGGGATTTGACCATTTTAGATTTGGCGATCATAAGTCATTAAAGAAAAAGATAACAAAAAATACAGCAGCAATAATGGTTGAAACAATTATGGGGGAGGGTGGAATTAAAGAAATACCAGATTGGTGTTTAAGAGGTTTAAGAAAATTATGTAATAAAAAAAAGATATTACTTATTTTAGACGAAGTACAGTGTGGAGTTTCTAGATCAGGTGATTTTTTTGCTTTTGAGAAATCTAAAGTAAAACCAGATATAGTACCAATTGCTAAAGGAATTGGAGGAGGATTTCCCATTGGTGCAGTTTTAATGAATAAAAAAGTTGCCTCAGGAATGACACCGGGAACACATGGTTCTACATTTGGAGGAAATACTTTGGCTATGTCTGTTGGAAATACAGTGATGGATATAGTTTCTAATAAGAGATTTCTCAAAAATATTAAAAATTTATCAAAATATTTCCTTTTAAGTTTAAATCAGTTAAAGGAAAAATATCCTGATATTATTAAGGAAATTAGAGGAAGAGGTTTATTGATAGGTATACAGCTTCATAAAGATCAAACAAATTTTATAAAAAAGTTAATGGATAATAGATTATTGACCATTCGTGCAGCCGAAAATGTAGTAAGAATTTTACCTCCACTTAATGTAAAGAAAAATGAAATAGATCAAGCTTTAAAGGTTATTAAAAAAGTTTGTTCAAAATACAAATAAATGAAACATTTTATTAATCTTAAGGATATATCAGCTAAAGATTTAAGAAAAATATTAGTTGATGCAAAAAAAAGAAAAAAAAATAGAAAAAAACTATCTACTTTAGAAATTGATAGAAACTCACCACTCAAAGGTAAATTGTTAATTCAAATGTTTGAAAAATCAAGTTTAAGAACTAGGTTGAGTTTTTATTTAGCTATTAAACAACTAGGAGGAGGCACTTTAACATTAAGGTCTAATGAACTTCATTTAGGAGAAGGTGGAGAAACACTAGAGGATACTGCTAAGATTTTATCAACTTATGGAGATGGCTTTATGTTCAGAACTGATAGCAATTTTAAGATTGAGAGCCTTAAAAATTATTTATCAATTCCAATAATTAACGGTTTAAGTCCATCATCTCATCCTACACAAGTCTTATCAGATATTTTTACAGTGGAAGAAATCAAAAAAAAACCAATTTCTAAACTGAATATTACTTGGATAGGGGATTCAAATAATGTTCTTAATAGTTTAATTGCAGCATCAGTTAAATTTAATTTTAGATTAAATATTGGATGTCCAAAAAACTACGGTCCAAATAAATTTATTTTAGATTGGGCTAAAAGAAATACTAAAAAAATTAAGATATCTAATAATGCAAAAAAAGCAGCAATTAATGCAGATGTCATATTTACTGACAAGGTGATCTCTTTAAATGACAAAGTAAATAAAAAGAAAAAGTTATCTCAATTTAAAAATTTTAGAATAACTCAAAAATTAATGAGTTATGGAAAAAAGAATTGTATATTTTTACACTGTTTACCTAGAGGTTCAGAAGTAGAGGAAGAAGTTTTTTTTAGTAAACAATCAAAAGTTTGGCAACAGGCACTTAATAGAGTTCACGTTCAAAAAAGTATCTTATTATATTGTTTTGGAAAATTAAGGTAGAGGCAAAGGATTATCTGAATTTTGGTTTAAGTATTTAATAACTGAAGCTCTATCTTTCTCCTTTCTGAGACCAGCGAAAGCCATTTTAGTTCCCTTAATCCATTTTGCTGGTTTGATCAAATAACCATTTAATTCTTCAAAGGTCCATTCTTTATCATATCCAGATAGTGCTTTAGAATATTTGTAATCACTTATAACACCAACCTTTCTTCCGACTACATTATATAAAGCAGGACCAATATTATTTTTTCCCCCTTTAACAATAGAGTGGCAAGCAGCACACTTTTTAAATACCTTTTCCCCATGAGAAATTTCTCCCAAAGCCATAAGTGCTGCAATATCTATTATCTCCTCAGACTTTTTAACTTCTGAAGCAGAACTAATGACGGCCTGCTCAACTTCAACAACATATCCAGGTGTTTTAGGTTTTTCTACATGAAAAACTATATCTGAAATCTTGCCAATTCCAATTATCAGAAGAGCTACCATTAAAACTGCAGCAACTATCTTATTTATTTCAAAAGAATCCATTTTATTAAAATTTAAATTGAACGTATAACATTATAAATAATAAATTGCTTATATTTAAATGTACAATTTTGCCTCTGTTTATATTAAATAAAAAAAAGAATGAAAACGTTAATTATAATTCCATCTAGGTTGTCAGCAACTAGATTGCCAGGTAAACCTTTGCTTAAAATCAATGGTTTATCAATTATTTCTCACGTATTTA
>NHKK02000006.1 GCA_002169475.2 Candidatus Pelagibacter sp. TMED239 | reverse complement strand
GTTTGACCGATTTTAGTACTAATTATCATAATAATTTATTTTTTTATTTTTATATCTACATTAACACCAGAAGCTAAATCAAGCTTCATAAGAGCATCTACCGTCTGAGGTGTGGGTTCTATGATATCCATCATTCTAATATGAGTTCTTAATTCAAATTGCTCTCTACTTTTTTTATCAACATGAGGGGATTTATTAACAGTTACTCTCTCAATTCTAGAAGGCATAGGTATTGGGCCAATTACTTTTGCACCAGTTCTTTTAGCTGTTTGTAATATGTCAATAGAACTTCTGTCTAATATATTGTGATCAAATGATTTTAATCTAATTCTAATATTTTGATTTATCATATTTAAGCTAACTTAGATTTTATTTCCTCTTCCACATTAGACGGAACAACGTCATAATGTGAAAATAACATTGTATAACTAGCTCTACCCTGACTCATGGAACGTAGATTATTAACATAACCGAACATATTAGCAAGGGGAACTACTGATGAAACTACCTTAGCATTTCCTCTATCTTCCATTTTTTCAATCTGACCCCTTCTAGAATTCAAATCACCAATGATATCTCCCATGTAATCTTCAGGGGTAACCACTTCTACTTTCATCATTGGTTCTAATAACTTAGGACCTGCTTTACCAACAGCTTCTCTAAAAGCTGCTCTAGATGCAATTTCAAATGCTAAAACAGAAGAGTCAACGTCATGGAAAGCTCCATCATATACTTCAGCTTCAAAGTCTATTACGTTATAGCCTGCTATTACTCCATTTTGGGCTGCGCTATTAATTCCTTTTTCAACACCGGGTATGTATTCTCTGGGAATATTTCCACCGACAACAGAGTTATTAAATTTGATACCTGAATTTCTATCTAGAGGTTTAAATTTCATTTTAACCCTAGCAAATTGACCAGCACCACCAGATTGTTTTTTGTGTGTATAATCTACTTCAACGTCTTTCGTAATTGTCTCTCTGTAAGCAACTTGAGGTGCTCCCACATCTGCTTCAACCTTAAATTCCCTCTTCATTCTATCGACTAAAATTTCTAGGTGTAACTCACCCATACCTTTAATAATAGTTTGACCTGACTCTTCATCGGTAGCAACACGGAAACTTGGGTCTTCTTGGGCTAATCTTCCTAATGCTTGTCCCATCTTCTCATAATCAGCTTTTGTTTTAGGCTCAACTGCTACCTCGATAACTGGATCTGGAAATTCCATTTTTTCTAAAATCACAGGTTTTGAAGTTTCACACAGAGTATCTCCCGTAGTTACATTCTTCATGCCAACCAATGCTACAATATCACCTGCTTTTGCATCTTTAATTTCTTCTCTAGTATTAGAATGCATTAAAAGCATTCTTCCAATTCTTTCCTTTTGATTTCTTGATGAGTTTAAAATAGTAGAACCTGACGATAAATTACCACAATAAAGTCTACAAAAAGTAATTTGTCCAACAAACGGGTCAGTGGCAACTTTAAAGGCTAAAGCAGCGAAAGGTTCTTCTGTTGTATTTGGTATCTGGATTTTTTCATCTGATCCCTCTTTGATACCTTCAACAAAACCAATATCACTTGGAGAAGGTAGGTAGTCCACGACGGCGTCTAATAATGGTTGAACACCTTTATTTTTAAAAGCAGTTCCGCACAAGACTGGGACAAATTTAAAGTCAATAGTGCCCTTTCTGATACATGCTTTAAGTGTTTCAACACTTATTTCTTTACCTTCTAAATAATCTTCCATGGCTTTATCATCAGCCTCAACAGCGTTTTCAATTAACTCTTCTCTTTTTAACTTTGCTTCTTCAAGTAGATCTTCACTTATGTCAATAACATCAAATTTTGCACCTAAACTATCGTCTTGCCAAATAATGGACTTAAAGTTAACTAGATCTACGACACCCTTAAAGTCAGCTTCCTTACCAATTGCCATTTGAAGAACAAGTGGGTTGGCTCCTAATCTATCTTTTATAGATTGAATGTTCATTTCGAAATCAGCACCTAATCTATCCATTTTATTACAAAAACAAATTCTAGGTACTTTGTATCTATCAGCTTGTCTCCAAACGGTCTCTGATTGAGGTTCAACACCTGCAACTCCATCAAAACAGGCGACTGCACCATCTAAAACTCTTAATGATCTCTCAACTTCGATAGTAAAATCAACGTGACCTGGGGTATCAATAATATTTATTCTATGATCATTCCAAAAACATGTTGTGGCTGCAGAAGTTATAGTAATTCCTCTCTCTTGTTCTTGTTCCATCCAGTCCATTGTTGCTGCTCCATCATGAACTTCACCAATTTTATGAGATTTACCGGTATAGTAAAGAATACGTTCAGTTGTAGTAGTTTTACCAGCATCGATATGAGCCATAATCCCAATATTTCTATATTTATTTAAATCCATGTATTACCACCTGTAATGAGCAAAAGCTCTATTGGCTTCAGCCATTTTATGAACTTCATCTTTTTTCTTTACAGAGTTACCTTTATTTTCAAAGGCATCAATTAATTCATTAGCTAAACGTTCTCGTTGAGTTTTTTCATTTCTTTTTTTAGAGTTAGAAAGTATCCATTTAAAGGCCAAGGCTTGGGCCCTAGTACTTCGGACTTCCATAGGTACTTGATAAGTAGCTCCACCTACTCTTCTAGATTTTACCTCAACTGATGGTTTTACGTTATTAATAGATTTTTGAAAGTAATCCAATGGGTCTTCACTTTGATTATTGGATTTGATAATATCCAAAGCTCCATAAACAATTTTTTGTGCAACAGTTTTTTTACCACCAACCATAACTTCATTAATAAATTTATTTAAAACGATACTACTATAAATAGGATCGGGTAATATTTGTCTCTTCTCTGCTGCTCTTCTTCTCGACATGATTTTTAATTTTAGCTCTTTGGCCTTTTGGCTCCATATTTAGATCTTCTTTGGCGTCTTTTTTCTAAACCTTGGGTATCTAGAGTTCCTCTAATAATATGATATCTCACACCAGGTAGATCCTTGACTCTACCACCTCTAATAAGAACTACTGAGTGTTCCTGAAGGTTGTGTCCCTCACCTGGTATATATGCTGTTACTTCTTGACCATTGGTAAGCTTTACCCTTGCAACTTTTCTTAAGGCTGAGTTAGGCTTTTTGGGAGTAGTCGTATAAACTCTAAGACATACTCCTCTTTTTTGAGGGCACGCTTTTAAAGCTGGAACTTTATTCCTTTTAGAGACTTTATCCCTAGATTTTCTAACAAGTTGATTTATGGTCGGCATAGTTCGCAGAATATATTTATAGTATCTATGATAGTCAACATTTATTTAGTATTTTCTAATTGTTTTAATAAAGAATTATCGCGGATTTTAGCTTCTTTTTTTAATGCACGAATTACATTACCAGTGCCAGCGGGAATTAATTTACCTACAATAACATTTTCTTTCAAACCGACTAACTTGTCTACTTTGCCATTTATTGCCGCCTCTGTAAGAACTCTTGTTGTTTCTTGGAAAGATGCAGCTGATATGAATGAGTTAGTTTGTAAACTAGCTTTAGTGATACCTAATATCATCATTTTATATGTAGCTTCTTTCTTGCCATCTGCTTTAAGCTCAATATTTTTTTCTAATATAGATGATCTATCAAGAACCTCACCAACCATATAAGGACTATCACCTGACTCTAGCACCTCAGCTTTTTGAAGCATTTGTTTAGTAATACACTCAATATGTTTGTCATCAATTAAAACACCTTGAAGCCTATAAACCTTTTGNACTTCTCTGACCATATATTCAGCTAAAGCCTCAATTCCTAAAATATTTAAAATATCGTTTGGNGAAGGNGTTCCATCAACTATCATGTCTCCCTTATTGACTTTATCGCCCTCGTTAAAATAAATATAAGTACCCTTAGGAATTAAATACTCAACAGGCTCTGCATCTTCAGGATTGATTATAATTCTTCTTTTACTTTTAATATCTTTACCAAATTCAATAGTGCCTGAAATTTCGGCTAACACTGCTGGGTTTTTAGGTTTTCTAGACTCAAAAATATCAGCAACTCTTGGAAGTCCACCCGTAATATCTTTAGTCTTTGAAGATGCTCTTGGAATTCTTGCAATGATGTCTCCTGCTTTTACTTCTTTACCTTTATCAATATTTAAAACTATTCCAACACTTAAATCATAATGACTATTTGAGCCTTTAGATTTTACAGGTTCGCCATCTTTGTCAGTAATAATTAATTGAGGTTTTAAATCTTGCTTGCCCTGAAAGCTTTTCCAATCAATAATAACTTTAGATGAAATACCTGTAGTTTCGTCAAACTTTTCAATGAAAGAAACACCCTCTACAAGATCAGTAAAATCTAATTTACCTGTCTCCTCTGCAACAATAGGAACTGTATAGGGATCCCACTCTAAAAGCAGAGAGTTTAACTTAACAGTTGAACCGTTCTTTACTACTAATGTTGAACCATAAGGAGCTCTAAACGTTGATATTAGTTTATTATCATTGTCAAAGACCTCTAACTCAGAAGTTCTATTAATAATAATTTCATTACCAGACTCATTAATCACAGATTTAAGATTTTTAATTTTAATCTTACCATCACTTGGGGACTCAAAATTAGATTTTTCAGCAGAAGAACTAGCGACACCACCAACGTGGAATGTTCTCATAGTTAACTGTGTTCCAGGTTCGCCGATTGATTGAGCAGCTATAATACCAACAGCCTCACCAGTATTTACAGGTGCACCCTTAGCTAAATCTCTACCATACGCTTTTGCACAAATACCATGAGTGGTACCACAAGTTATTGGAGATTTAATTCTCACAGATGTGATATTTTCTTTTTTAATTAATTCTATTTCATCGTGTGAAATATAACCATTATTTTTAAGAATTACTTCGCCTTTTTTGTTTTTGACATCATCAGCTAAATATCTTCCAAAAACTCTTTCGGTTAGAGGTATTGAAACTTCACCTGATTCATAAATAGTATCTACAGTTAAACCATTTTTACATGTACAATCTTTACATGTAATTGTTAAATCTTGAGCCACATCCACTAATCTTCTTGTTAAATAACCAGAACTTGCAGTCTTGAGTGCGGTATCAGCCAAACCTTTTCTAGCACCATGCGTTGAGTTAAAGTACTCAAGAACAGTCAGACCGTCTTTAAAGTTAGAAGTGATTGGATTTTCAATAATTTCACCTGAAGGACGAGCCATCAATCCTCTCATACCAGCTAATTGTTTTAATTGAGCCTCAGAACCTCTAGCTCCTGAGTCTGCCATGATGTATACAGAATTAATCTGGTTATCTTTTTTTGATGAAACAGTTTTCATCATAGCTTTTGCAACTTTATCTGTGCAAGTAGACCATAATCCAACAACTTTATTGTATTTTTCTCTTTCAGTAATCAATCCTTCTTGGTATTGAGATTCTAAATTATTAACTAATTTTTGNGTTTCTTGAATTAAAGGATNTTTTTCNTCNGGNATAACNAGNTCATCTTTNCCAAANGAAATACCNGCTTTAGCNGCATANTTAAAACCGACNTTCATAATTTGATCAACAAATATACANGTAGCCTTTTGACCAGTAAATCTATAGACATTGTCGAGTAAATTACTGATCTCTTTTTTGGTTAAAATTTTATTAACACAATCAAAAGGAAGATCTTTACTCTCAGGCACAGTTTTAAATAAAATAACTCTTCCTGGAGATGTTTTAAATTTTTTGTACTCAAAACTATCAGTCTCTTTGTTAAAAGTCTTTGTTCTATAAAGTATGGGCGTATCAAGTTTTATAGACATGTTTTCAAGAGCAAATTCTACTTCACCTATGTGAGAAAAATATTTTTTAGGTTCATCTTTTTCGTTCATTAATGACAAGTAATAGATACCTAAGACAATATCTTGACTAGGAACAATAATTGGTTTTCCGCTGGAAGGGGAGAGAATGTTATTCGTGCTCATCATTAAAACCCTTGCTTCTAACTGTGCTTCAAGACTAAGAGGAATATGAACTGCCATTTGATCACCATCAAAATCTGCATTAAATGCTGTACAAACTAAAGGATGAAGTTGAATTGCTTTACCTTCAATAAGGATAGGTTCAAAAGCTTGTATACCAAGTCTGTGAAGAGTTGGTGCTCTATTTAATAATATAGGGTGTTCTCTAATTACTTCATCTAATATGTCCCAGACTTCAGGTCTTTCAGACTCAACCATTTTTCTTGCAGATTTAAGAGTTGAGGCAAATCCATATGACTCTAGTTTGTTATAAATAAATGGCTTAAATAGCTCTAGAGCCATCTTTTTTGGAAGCCCGCACTGATGTAACTTTAGTTCAGGCCCAACAACAATTACGGATCTACCAGAATAATCAACACGCTTTCCAAGTAAATTTTGCCTAAATCTTCCTTGTTTACCTTTTAGCATCTCTGATAAAGATTTAAGAGGTCTTTTGTTAGTACTAGTGATTACCCTTCCACGTCTACCGTTGTCAAATAATGCATCAACAGATTCTTGAAGCATTCTTTTTTCATTTCTAACAATAATATCTGGAGCCCTAAGATCTAAAAGTCTTTTAAGTCTATTATTTCTGTTAATCACTCTTCTATATAAATCATTTAGGTCAGATGTGGCAAACCTTCCACCTTCTAATGGGACTAAAGGTCTGAGTTCTGGAGGGATAACAGGTAGAACTTTAAGTACCATCCACTCAGGTTTAATGTTTGATTTTTTAAATCCTTCTATCACTTTCATTCTTTTAAGAATTTTCTTTTTCTTTGTTTCAGATGATGTTGCCTCAATATCTTCTTTTAATTTTTCAATTTCTTTTTCTAAATCAATACTTCCAAGAATTTCTTGAACAGCTTCAGCTCCTATACCGTGTTTAAATGAGTCGTCTCCAAATTGTTCAATTGCCTCATCTAGCTCTTCGTCAGTAAGAAGTTGATTTTGTTCTAAACCAGACATCAAAGGATCTATAACTATGTGGCTTTCAAAATATAAAACCTTTTCAAGGTTTTTTAANGTAATATCNAGAGCNANACCTATTCTACTNGGNAGAGANTTTAANAACCANATNTGNGCTACAGGAGCNGCTAACTCAATATGNGCCATTCTTTCTCTTCTAACTTTAGANANNGTAACTTCAACNCCACATTTTTCACAAGTTATACCNTTGAATTTCATTCTTTTGTATTTNCCACATAAACATTCATANTCNTTTGTAGGACCAAATATTCTTGCACAGAANANNCCTTCTCTTTCAGGNTTAAAGGTTCTGTAATTAATTGTTTCTGGTTTTTTTATCTCACCAAATGACCATGAACGTATTTGCTCTGGACTAGAAACAGAAATTTTAATCTGATCAAAATTGACAGTTGGATTATTATTTTTAAATAAATTAGTTAAATCTTTCATTATGCACTCTCCCTATTTACAGTGGGGTCAGTTTCAATAAGCTCAACATTTAATCCAAGAGATTTTAGTTCCTTAACTAAAACATGGAAGGATTCTGGTATACCACTTTCGAAGTTATAATCTCCCCTGATTAAAGCTTCATAAACCTTAGTACGACCAGCTACATCGTCTGATTTAATAGTTAAAATTTCCTGAAGTGTGTTCGAAGCTCCATAAGCCTCAAGTGCCCAGACTTCCATTTCACCAAATCTTTGTCCACCAAATTGAGCCTTACCTCCAAGTGGTTGCTGAGTAACTAAGCTGTAAGGACCTATAGACCTAGCATGAATTTTATCATCAATTAAGTGATGGAGTTTTAATATATATTTATAACCTACTGTTACTTTTCTTTCAAAGCGTTCACCGGATCTACCGTCATGTAGATAAACTTGGCCACTATTATCAAAACCTGCTTTGTCTAATAAACTAGTAATTTCATTAGTATTAGTTCCATCAAAAACTGGTGTGGCAAAAGTTACACCTTTTTCTAAATTTTTTGCAAGCTCAACTAATTGATCATCATTCATATTTGTAATTTCACTATTAGAGTCTTTATTTTTTTCATAAAAGGAGGCTAAAGACTTCTGGAGTTGTTGAATATTTCCTTCTTTTTTTACAATGTCTAAACTTTTTGAAATTTGCTTTCCTATTCCATAAGCTGCCCATCCTAGATGAGTCTCTAAAATCTGACCTATGTTCATTCTACTTGGTACACCTAGTGGATTTAAAAGAACATCTACAGGGGTTCCATCTTCTAAAAATGGCATATCTTCTATCGGAACGATCTTGGAAATAACACCTTTATTACCATGTCTTCCGGCCATCTTATCACCAGCTTGTAGCTTTCTTTTTACAGCAACAAAAACTTTAACTACCTTCAAGACTCCTGGTAATAAATCATCTCCACTTTGAATTTTTTCAATTTTATTTTGAAATTTTTTATCGAGAAGAATTGTAGCATCATTAAAAATCTTCTTTTGTGAGGCAAATGTTTCCATAGATATAACATCATCTACAATTATTTGTTCTAAAAAATCAATTTTTTTATTATCCAAGCTAGCTTCAATTATTTTATTTCCCTTTGTAATACCATCAATAGATATATTAGATATTTTATCCTTAAATAAGTTAATTAAATTTTGATTATAATTATTTTCTAAAATATTTTTTTCATCATCTCTATCTTTTGCTAAACGATCAATTTCAACTCTTTCAATAGCAATTGTTCTCTCATCTTTTTCAACACCTCGTCTAACTAAAACTTGAACGTCGACCACTACACCGGAGTACCCTGTTGGGAGTCTTAAGGATGTATCTTTAACATCTGCAGCTTTTTCAGAAAAAATTGCTCTTAATAATTTTTCTTCTGGAGTTATTGGAGAGTCACCCTTAGGTGAAACTTTACCGACTAATATATCACTTGGTTTTACTTCTGAACCAATGTAGACGATACCTGCTTCATCTAAATTTGTTATGCTTTCATCACCAACGTTTGGCATATCTCTAGTTATTTCTTCAGGACCTAATTTTGTATCCCTACACAGAACTTCAAATTCTTCTATATGTATTGATGTGAACCTATCTTCATGAACTACCCTTTCAGACATTATTATAGAGTCCTCAAAGTTATAGCCATTCCAAGGCATAAAACCCACTAGAAGATTTCTTCCAAGTGCTAACTCTCCTAAATCTGTTGATGGACCATCTGCTATGATATCACCTCTTTCAACGTAATCTCCAATTTTAACAATAGGTTTTTGATTTATAGCAGTGCTTTGGTTTGATCTTTGAAATTTTTTGAGGTTATAAATATCTACACCACTTTTATCCTTACTAATGTTCTTAGAGTCAGATCTGATAACTATTCTTGATGAGTCAACTTGGTAAACATATCCACTGTTTTTTGCAATAACAACAGCACCACTATCTCTAGCAACTTTTGACTCGAAACCAGTTCCTACAAGAGGTGCTTCACTTTTTACAAGTGGAACAGCTTGCCTCATCATGTTAGAACCCATGAGAGCTCTATTGGCATCATCATTTTCTAAAAAGGGAATTAAAGAAGCAGCAACAGATACCAACTGTTGAGGGTTAACATCCATGAAATCGATTTCTGAAGGACTACAGAATATAAAGTCGCCCCTTCTTCTACAGCTTACAAGTTCCTCTGAAAATTTTCCACTTTCATCTATGAGGCTATTTGCTTGAGCAATAGTGTAATTTTCTTCATCATCTGCGTTAAGATATAATACTTTATTAGTAATAACTCCGTTATTAATTTTTCTATAAGGTGTCTCTATAAAACCATATTGATTAATTCTGGCAAATGAAGATAAGCTGTTTATCAATCCTATGTTTGATCCCTCAGGGGTTTCAATTGGACAAATCCTTCCATAGTGAGTTGTATGCACATCACGTACTTCAAAACCTGCTCTCTCTCTAGTTAAACCACCTGGCCCTAAAGCTGAAATTCTTCTCTTGTGAGTTATTTCACTTAATGGATTTGTTTGATCCATAAACTGACTTAATTGACTTGTTCCAGTAAATTCTTTTAAAACAGTTTGTATAGGTTTAGAGTTTACAAGGTCTTGTGGCATTATGGACTCAATATCTACGGTGCCCATTTTTTCTCTTATAGCTCTCTCCATTCTAACTAGTCCAATTCGATATTGGTTTTCTATAAGCTCTCCTACAGATCTTACCCTTCTATTTCCTAAATGGTCAATATCGTCTTTACCCGCACTATCTGTTTTCATATCAAATAATTTTTTAGCAACTGAGAGAATATCTGCTTTATTCAAAACTCTTATTTTTTTATTTTTGTCTTGTCTCAGATATGAATTAAGTTTTACTCTTCCAACCTCGGATAGATCGTACCTATCTTCACTAAAAAACATATTCTGAAAAAGGTAATTACTAGCTTCTAATGTAGGTGGTTCTCCAGGTCTTAATATTTTAAAAATATCAAAAAGGGCCTCTTCTCTTGAATTATTTTTATCTGCAACTAGGGAGTTGATAATACCTAGATTACCTGTGGCTTGATTTGCATTAATTACAGAAAAGTTATTAATTGAAAGCTCGGCTAATCTTTCAAAAAACTCTTTAGTTAATAAGGTGCCAGCTTCAGCATAAACTAAACCATTGTCTAAATTTACTATATCATTAGATAAAAATAATCCATAAAGATCTTCTTCAGTAAAGAAAAATTTATTTATTTTTTTATCTTTAATTTCACTTAAAAGTTTTAATGACAATTTAACATCTTTATATGCGACTACATCTTTAGTTGAGGGGTCAACTAAATTAAAAGGGAGGTTCTTGTATTTAAATTTTTCTAAATCTAGAGATACTAACCAACCATCTTTTTGCTTTTTAAAAGTAAAAGTTTCATAAAAATATGTTAAAATCTCTTCAGAGGTCATTCCAGATACCTTATAGATATCTGGTTCAACTTTGTTTAACTCACATTCTTCAAGATATTTTTCAGAGGCTTTTGATGGCAATGCTTGAAGAATAGTAGTAGAGATCATTTTTTTCTTCCTATCTATTCTAAAGAAGAGGTTATCCTTATGATCAAATTCGAAGTCAAGCCATGAACCCCTATAGGGAATAATTCTTGCGTTGTAGAGAACTTTACCACTTGCATGAGTTTTACCGTCATCGTGATCAAAAAACACTCCGGGTGAACGGTGTAACTGACTTACTACAACTCTTTCGGTGCCATTGACAACGAAAGTTCCATTATTTGTCATTAAAGGGAGGTCTCCTAAGTAGACAACCTGTTCTTTTATATCTCTTAATGTTTTTTCAGCTGTCTCTTCATTTATATCCCATATAATAAGTCTGAATGTAACCATAAGAGATGCAGAAAATGTGAGACCTTTTCTTCTACATTCATCAACGTCATATTTAGGATTGTCTAAGTAATAATCAATATAGTGAAGTTCAGACTTTCCTGCATAGTCTTTAATGGGAAAGACAGAATTAAAGACTTCTTGCAGACCAGTGTTTGAACGTTCTTCTACTGATTTTCCTAATTGAA
>NHKK02000046.1 GCA_002169475.2 Candidatus Pelagibacter sp. TMED239 | reverse complement strand
TAAAGAAGGGGATGGCATAATACTGGATAATATCAATATATTAAGTTATGGAGATCCTAAATCTGTAGGGGTTGATGTAATAAAACTGTCAAAAATAGATTCTATAATTGAATATGCAATTGATAATGAAATGACACCAGGTGCTCAAATTTTGGTTGCTAAAAACTCGAAAATTATTTATGAAAAATCATTTGGTAAACTCCGATATAATGAAAATTTGAATGTAAATAATAACACGATTTATGATTTAGCCTCACTTACAAAGATTCTTGTAACTACTCCGATTGTCATGAAATTGGTTGAAGAAGGAGTGATTTCCCTTGAAACAAGACTAAAAGAAATTATTCCAAGATATAAAGATTCTAATAAGGCGGAAATTTCAATAAAAGAACTTTTGTCTGGAAACGCCTCACTTCAAGCTTGGATACCATTTTATAAGCTGACGTTAGATGAAAATTTAAAACCTTCCAGTGAATATTATACATTCAAAAAAACAAAAATAAATTCAGTTAAAGTTGCACCAGATTTATTCTTGAGATCCGATTATACTGATACTATAAGAAATATAATTAAAGACAGTGATTTACTAAGTAAAAAATACAAGTATAGTGACTTATCATACTTAATAATACAAGAATTCATAGAAAATCATTATTCGCAGAGTTTAGATAAAATAATTGACAATTTAATATTTCAAAAACTTGGAATTAAATTAGATTATAATCCAACTTTAAAATATTCATCAAAAAATATAGCTCCCACTGAAATTGACGAATATTTTAGATATAAAGAAATTAGCGGATATGTTCATGATATGGCTGCAGCTATGTTTGGAGGTGTTTCATCTCACGCAGGCCTTTTTGGGAATGCTAATAATGTTGCTAAAGTAATGCAAATGTATTTGCAAAATGGTAATTATGCTGATCAGCAAATTTTAAAACCTGAAACTATTAATTTGTTTAATAATTGTTATTATTGTGATAAGGATAATAGAAGAGGAGTAGGTTTTGATAAACCCCAATTAGAGGACGATGGTCCAACCTGTGGTTGTGTATCAATGAGTAGTTTTGGTCATTCTGGATGGACAGGTACATTTGCTTGGGCAGATCCAGAAAAAGAAATTGTTTATGTATTCCTATCAAACAGATCGTATCCAGGTGGTGAAACAGCTAGTCAATCAAAGCTTGTTAAAGAAAATATTAGAAGTGAAATACAAAGAATCATATATAACTCAATAATTGAATAAATATGGTAATAGGAATAGTTTGCTATCCTACATTCGGAGGTAGCGGTGTTTTAGCGACGGAATTAGGAATTGAACTTTCTAAAAAAGGTTATGAAATTCATTTTATAACTTATAATCAACCTGTTAAGCTTGAATTACTTGATAATAATGTACATTATCACGAAGTTAATGTACCAGATTATCCTTTATTTCATTACCCTCCTTATGAATTAGCGTTATCATCAAAGCTAGTTGAAATGGTTAAGAAATATGAGATAGATATATTGCATGTTCATTATGCAATACCACATGCCTATGCTGCCTATATGGCAAAAAAGATGCTTAAAGATCAAAATATTGAAATACCAATCGTTACAACATTACACGGTACAGACATTACTCTTGTCGGTAGCCATCCTTCATACAAAACTGCGGTAGAATTTAGTATTAATAATTCTGATTTTGTAACAGCTGTTTCAAAAAGTTTAAAGGAAGACACATTAAAACTATTTAATATTTCAAACGACATAAAAGTCATTCCAAACTTTGTCAACTTAGATAAATACACATATAAAAATTCAAAAAAAAATTTGATAAGTTCAACCGATAAAATAATTACACATGTAAGTAATTTTAGAAAGGTTAAGAGAATTAATGATGTTATTGATATATTTTATGGGATTAATAAAAAAATCAAATCAAAATTATTTATGATTGGGGATGGGCCTGAAAAAAAGAAAGCTGAAAAAAAAGTAAAATCTTTGGGAATCAAGGACAAGGTGGTGTTTTTCGGAAAAAGTAATGAAACAAATAAAATTTTGTCATTCAGTGATTTGTTTTTACTTCCTTCAGAAATTGAGAGTTTCGGTCTATCTGCTCTAGAAGCCATGGCTGCAGGTGTGCCTGTAATTTCATCAGATACTGGAGGAATTCCGGAAGTCAACAAACATAATTTTTCAGGTTTATTAAGTAAAGTAGGTGATACAGAAAAAATGATAAATGATGCTGTAAACCTACTTTCTGATGAACAAATACTAAACGATTTCAAAAAAAATTCAAGAAAAAGAGCTGAGGAGTTTGACATACACAATATAGTTCCCAATTATGAGAATATTTATAAAAATCTAATTAACCAGTAATAAAATGAAAAGAAAAGATTTTTTAAAATTAAGTTCAGCATCTGCTTTATTATTAGGATTAAAATCCAATGCGGTAAACCTGTATGACTCTATTGAATCTTATGATTATAAAAAAAACAATTCACAATATATGGGTGACTTTTCTGCACCAAAATTAGATGTAGTTAGGGTTGCTTTTATTGGAGTTGGGGCAAGAGGTAGTGGACATGCTAAACAGATTGCTGCAATTGAAGGAACTGAAGTTGTGGGAATAAGTGATCTTTACAAAGATTTAGCCGAAAAATCATCTATCATCTGCCAAGGGATTGGAAACGGCAAAAGACATAAAAATATAGCCATTTATTCAGGTAATAAAGATAAATGGATAGCTATGCTTAAGGAAGTTAAACCTGATGCAGTATTTATCTCAACAAATTGGGATAATCATGCCCCTATGGCAATTGAAACCATGAAAAGTGGAGCCCATGCATTTGTTGAAGTACCTATGGCAACATCTATTGAAGACCTATGGGATATAGTTAACACCTCAGAAAAAACAAGAAAGCATTGTATGATGATGGAAAATGTTAACTATGGTAGAGATGAGCTTATGTATTTAAATATGTGTAGAAAAGGAGTTATCGGTGATTTTCTGCATGCTGAAGCTGCATATATACACGAACTCAGATTTCAAATGAAAGAAGAAGAAAGAGGAACTGGATCATGGAGAACACATCATTATGCAAAAAGTAAAGGAAATCTGTATCCAACTCACGGACTTGGTCCGGTAGCTCAGTATATGAATTTAGGTAGAGGTGAGGATAATTTTAATTCCTTAGTTTCTTATTCATCTCCATCTTTGGGGAGAAAATTATATGCGAAAAAAAATTATGAGAGTAGTCATAAATGGAATAAACTAAATTATTCCAATGGGGATATGAATACTTCAATNATAAAAACNAANCTGGNNAGAACCATAATGATTCAATGGGATGAAACCAGTCCGAGACCATATACTAGACANAATTTAATTCAAGGGACAAAAGGAATTTTAGCTGGTTTTCCAACAAGGGTTGCACTTGAAAATGGAGTTGAGGGGATTACAAAAGATCATCATTCTTGGGTTCAAGGAGATAATTTAAAAATATTATATGAAAAATACGATCATCCNNTAAATAAACGTCTAGAGTTACTTATNGAAAAAATGGGTGGNAGAAATCANGTNGGNCANGGAGGNATGGATTTTGTTATGAGATATAGAATNATTGAATGCTTAAGAAATGGAGAACCACTTGATCAAAATGTCTANGAAGGATGTTTTTGGAGTGCTGTTACTCCTNTAAGTGCAAATTCAATAAATAGCGGGGGAGCTCCTCAAAAGTTTCCAGATTTCACAAGGGGTAATTGGAATAAAACAAAACCCTTAAAAATCATTAGCTAAANCTATTTCCAATTTTTTAATTTACTTGAANTTCCAATTCCTGGGTTAAATGTGTTTGTTGGATCAAGANNNTTNTAAAANTTTATTAANGANTNTTTNGCNNNATANTCATGNCCCACATTATGTTCAGCTGGATATTCTGCACCTCTAATGTTATAACTTTNAAGNATTTCTTTTTTTAGTTTTTNGGNATTAANTCCTTTTTTTAAAATATANTTTTGATGTTGNACATGNCAAAATAAATGACCGTAATAAAACTTTTTCTCTATTTGTTTATCAATTTCTACAGGTAATTGCTCAAACCATTCTTTTTCATTTCTAGGAAATGCAACATCTAAAGACATCATTCCACCAACTTCTTTATGTTTTAGAGCATGATATCTTGCTATTGCACTTGCTGAAACAAATCTATGTAGTGAGGCTTTTTTACCTTCTTTTTCATTGCATTCAAAGAAATCCCCATCATAATCTTTAAAGAATCTGTCAAAATATTCTCTTGCTTCATCGATTCCTTCATCTGACATTTCCACTATCCAATGATGTTCAAATCTATCTCTAAATTGCTCCATTCTCTTTGGAAGATGATTTGGGAAAAATAAGCTTAAAAATTGCATTAATCTATCAGAAAACTTATCTGGTAAAAATTTCAATTTAGTTGCGATTATATCGACATTTCTTTTTAATTCGAATAGGGTTGGTAGAAAATTAGTGCCTAGTTTTTCGATAACAATAAAATTATCCTTACTATATTTTTTTGCTGCATCATAACAGTCCCTGTGCAAATAATCCCCAAGAGTAGGTAAATTTTTGAATTTTGATAGAATATCCCTTCTTATTTTCCAAAAAACATCAGGATTATTGGTTCCTAAATAAAAAACTTTATTTTTTTTTGGTTTAGGATATGTATCCAATCTAACGGCAAAAACCACCAATTTACCACTACTTCCTGAAGCTCCATACAAAAGCCTTTTATCTGAATTATACCTAGCAGGTGTGTTTTCATCTATTCCTCTGACTATTTCAGAATACNTATCATCTGAAGCNAGNTTATCATTATAAATAATATCTTCNTGTTTGTAGTTTTTNTTTTGTANGTTNCTTAGTATAGTTTCNGGATTTTCTCCNAGATTAATACCCAATTCATTTATTAACTCAAGGCTACCATCTTTATTTAGTTTGGCGTAAAGGGCTAATTGAGTGTAGGCAGGACCTCTTTTAACCAAAGATCCGCCAGAATTATTACAAACACCCCCAACTATAGAAGCACCAATTGAAGTTGAGCCAATTACAGAGTGTGGATCTCTATTAAAAGGTTTTAATTTTTTTTCTAAATCATATAAGGTACTGCCTGAAAGGGCTATAATCTGTTTGGCATTATTTATAATTTGAATATCATTTATGCGTAGAGTATTGATAATTACCACTGGCCTATCATAATCATTTCCATAAGGCGTAGAACCACCTGTTAAACCTGTATTTGCTGCCTGCATAATTATAATAAAATCATTTGAAACGCATAATTCTAAAATCCCCCATAATTCTAATAAATTACCAGGTTTTAATATAACTAATGCATCTCCACTACCATATCTCCATCCGTTTGTAAAGGGTTGTTTATGCCATTTATTGGTTATGACAAATTTTTTACCAATATATGACTCAAACTCATTAATAACTTTTAAATAATCTTTCATATCAATTAAATAAGCACAAATAAATTTAACATGATAATTTTTAAATATTATTAATAATTTTTAGAAGTTATTAATAAACTATATTTTTAACCATTNATTTCATTTTATGAACAACTCATTTGGAAATATTTTTAGACTAACAACCTTTGGTGAATCTCACGGGAAAGCTATTGGTGGGATTATTGACGGATGTCCTGCTGGACACAAAATAAATTTAGAATTAATTTCTAATGAAATGCAAAGAAGAAAACCTGGGCAATCGAAAATTGTTACTCAAAGAAAAGAGGATGATTCAGTTGAATTTCTTTCTGGAATTTTTGAAGGAGTAACAACAGGAACGCCAATTGGTTTTATAATAAAAAATAAGGATCAAAAAAGTAAAGATTATGATCATTTAAAGGATTCATATAGACCAAGTCATGCTGATTTTGTCTATGAAAAAAAGTATGGAATTAGAGATTACAGAGGAGGGGGAAGAAGCTCAGCTAGAGAAACAGCTTGTAGGGTAGTTGCGGGCGCAATTGCAAAGCAAATATTAAAAAATATAGGTATACACGCATTTACAACTTCTATTGGAAATGTTTCATTGGACGAGAACTATATNTTAAATAANCCAAAAAATATNGAAAAAAGTATTGTTAGATGTCCAGATAATATTGTTTCTGAAAAGATGATTGAAGAAATAAAAAAGGCAAGAAAAANCGGTGATACCNTAGGTGGAATAATAAAATGNATTATAAGCAANATGCCTNTTGGGTTAGGAGAACCAATTTTTAACAAACTTCANTCNGAACTAGGAAGAGCAATGTTGTCAATTAATGCTGTAAAAGGNTTTGAATANGGAAGTGGTTTTAAAGGAACAAAAATGAAAGGTTCTGAACATAATGANATNATTANAAAAGATGAAACAACAAAAACTAATTATTCTGGTGGNATTCANGGTGGAATAAGTAACGGAATGGATATNTNTTTTAATNTTGCTTTTAAACCTGTTGCAACNGTCATGAAAGATCAAAAAACTATTAACTCTGATGGTAAAGAATCTATAATTAAAGGCAAAGGACGCCATGATCCATGCGTTGTTCCTAGAGCAATACCTATTGTTGAAGCAATGGCTGCCATNGTCATTCTTGATTACTACCTNATTAATAAAACTAAAACCATATGAATTTAAAAGAACTACCGTTANATTGGAAAATCATCNTAGGGATGGTTTTAGGNGTGTTATTTGGTTTTTTAATGTCGAATTTCGAACAGTTTGGCAAAGACTTTATTTCTGATTGGATTAAGCCATTTGGAACAATTTTTATCAATGCTTTGAAATTAATTGCAATTCCCTTGATTTTAGCATCTTTAATCAAAGGAATTTCTGATTTAAAAGATATCTCTAAACTTTCAAAAATGGGAGGGATTACAATAACTACCTATTTAATTACAACAGTTATTGCTGTAAGCGTTGGATTAGCTATTGTTAATATCGTTAAACCTGGAAATACTATTTCAGATGAAACAAGAATTGAATTGCTTAATGCGTATGAGGACGATGCCGATAAAAAAAGAGTAGCTGCAGCTGAAACAAAAAATTCTGGCCCACTTCAGCCAATTATTGATATTGTTCCGTCAAATATTATNAACGCTGCAACTGATAACAAAAACATGCTTCAGATTATTTTCTTTTCGATTTTATTTGGTATTTCTATGATTCTCATTCCAGAAAATAAAGCAAAGCCATTAAAGGAATTTTTTGACTCACTAAATGAAGTAATTTTAAAAATAATTGATTTAATAATGGGCTTCGCACCAATTGGTGTTTTTGCACTGTTAGCCACGCTTATTGTAGAAGCACCGAAATGGGACCTATTAAAAAGCTTGCTACTCTACTCAATNACGCTTTTAATGGGATTATTTTTATTAATAGTAATCTATACAATAGCAGTAAAATTAATACTAAATAAAAGCCCTAATTTCTTTTTTAAGGGAATTTTACCAGCCCAATTAGTAGCTTTTTCTACAAGTTCTAGTGCTGCAACGCTCCCGGTTACGATGGACAGGGTTCATAATAATTTAAATGTTAAGAAAGAAGTATCAAGTTTTGTTTTACCTATAGGCGCAACAATTAATATGGATGGAACAGCAGTTTATCAGGCTATAGCGGCAGTATTCATTGCTCAAACATTTGGATTAGATTTATCATTAACTGCNCAATTAGGAATCATAGTAACAGCAACATTAGCCTCGATAGGTGCTGCTGCAGTTCCTAGTGCNGGAATTATCGTACTTGTAATTGTTTTAGCTCAAGCTGGGATTCCTGAAGCTGGATTAGCTNTAATCTTNGCAGTAGATAGACCNCTNGACATGTGNAGAACNGTTGTNAATATNACNGGTGANGCAACAGTTTCNATGATAGTTGANAAAATTGTTTCAAAAAAATGAATATCAANTTAGATGATTCTTGGAAAANCCATCTAAANNATCATATAAATTCTGAACAATTTAAAAATCTGGTTGATTTTNTAAAANCCGAATATAAAAACAATGTCTGNTATCCAAAAGGTAGTTTNATTTTTTCAGCTNTAAATAATTGTGAATTTNANAAGGTTAAACTNGTAATATTNGGTCAAGACCCATATCATAACCCAAATCAAGCNAATGGACTNGCNTTTTCNGTTCCNGANAATATTANTCATCCACCNTCTNTNNTTAATATATTTAAAGAAATACAACAAGATTTAAATACTCGTTACCCANCTAGTGGAGACNTAATGAGATGGGTAAACCAAGGGGTTTTATTATTAAATTCAACTTTAACTGTAAGAAAAAATAGGCCTGGCAGTCATCAAAATAAAGGATGGGAGGATTTTACTGATGAAATTATAAANACAATTTCACTCAAGAGAAAAAATATTGTTTTCCTTTTATGGGGTTCTTACGCCAAGAAAAAAAGTAAGTTAATTGATCAAAATAAACATCTTATATTAAGCTCAGGTCACCCATCTCCACTTAGTGCAAATAGGGGATACTGGTTTGGAAATAAGCATTTTAGTAAGGCAAATCAATATCTTAAAGAAAATAATATAGTTGAAATTAAATGGGTGTAATTATATTTTATTAAGTACGAATAAGATTAAAGATTCTATTATTTTAGAAGGATTTTCAGAATACAAATCATTAATTCGATTAGCTAAGATTGCATTTAATGATATAGCGTTATGACCTAAAAAATCAGATAAACCGTATATTATTGCAGTTTCCATCTCAAGATTAGTAACCTTATATTTTTTTAACTCAATTGATTTCATATCATCAATATCAATTGTACTTTCTAAAGGAATTCGGGTTTCTCTGCCTTGAAAAGCGTAAAAACCATTACATGAAGCTGTTAATCCTTTATANAGATTATCAGAATAAAATTTTTCAAATAGGGTAGTCGATGCCTTAAAACAATAAAGATTCTTATTATTTAGCGAAATTACTTCAATGTTTTTACTAGTGTAATTATTTAAATCATAAAAAGATAACTGTGAATTTATATCAATTGCGTATTCACTAATTAGCCATGAATCAATCGGAATATCTTTTGAAATAGATCCAGATGTTCCAATTCTTATAAAATTTATTGACTCATGAGTGTTTTTAAAATATTTATTAGTAAAATCATAATTAAAAAGAGCATCTAATTCGTTTATAACAATATCAATATTGCTTCCGCCAATTCCTGTTGATATGACTGAAACCCTTTTTTTATTGAAATAACCTGTAACACTTTTAAATTCTCTATTTTGAATGTTAAATTCAACGTCTTGTAAATATTTGCTAATAATATCTACTCTAAATGGATCACCAACCAGAATTATATCTTTTGAAACCTGATTTGGCTTAAGACATAAATGATATATGCTACCATCATTATTTGTAATTATTTCTGAAGATTTCATATTTATCCTCCAATACGTTTAACATTGTATCCCATGGATGATAGAAAATTCATAATATCATCTCTTATATTTCCTTGAATTATAATAGAACATCCTTTAATAGATCCACCAACCGAAAATTTTTGTTTAATTGATTTCGCTATTAATTTAATCTCTTCTTTTTTAATTTTTTCAAAACCTTCGATTATAGTATTGGGTTTACCTTTTCTCTTTTCATATTTACATAGAAGGGGAGAAGTTTGAGTATGTGAATTAGTGGTTTTTTTATATTCAGAGATAGGATTTTCTGAAATTTTATGATTTGGAAAAAAATTTCTTAATTGATCTTGTAAATCCATTACTTTTTAAGTAGACCTAATTCAATTAATCTTTCTTCAAGAAACTCGCCAGCAGTAATATCATCATATGCTTTAGGAAATTCATCAGATATGGTTGAATCAAGAACATTTAATTTCATTTCACTTACAGGATGCATGAAGAAAGGAATCGAATATCTTGATTTTTTTAAAAGCTCTCTATCAGGATTTACAACCCTATGTACAGTAGATTTTAAAACATTATTGGTATGTCTTGAAAGCATGTCTCCAATATTTATCATTAGTTCATCTTTGTTTGCCACAGCATCAATCCAATCTCCGTTGGTCTTTTGTACCTGTAAACCTTTTCCATGAGCACCCATTAAAAGAGTTATTAGGTTTATATCTCCATGGGCAGCCGCTCTTACAGCTTCTTTTGGATCTTCAGTTATAGGTGGGTAATGAATTGGTCTTAAAATTGAATTTCCGTTATGAATATAATTATCGAAATAGTTTTCATCTATTTTTAGATAAAGGGCAAGTGCTCTAAGAACATATTTTGCAGTCTTCTCTAAAGTTTTATAAACTTCTTCTCCAACTTTGTTAAATTCTGAAAGTTCGTCAACCTTAATGTTAGGAAAATAATTATACTTATGTGATTCATTTTCAGAAACATATTGACCAAAATGCCAATATTCTTTTAGATCCCCATGTTTACTTCCTTTTGCACTTTCTTTTCCAAATGACACATAACCTCTTTGACCGGAAAATTCAGGATGTTCATATTTTTTCTTTACATCAGTTGGAAGATCAAAAAACAATTTGATTTGTTCATATAGTCTTTCAACCAATTTATCATCCAAAAAATGGCCTCTTACAGCACAAAAACCAATTTCTTGAAATGCAGCACCAATAGTGCTAACAAATAAAGACTTTTTATGTAAATCATCACTTAAGAAGTCATTAAGATCTACCGATGGAATTTTATTCATAACTAAAAAGATTAGACNCCAAATATAACAAATGTTAATAACTTAAAATTTATATAAAAATTTAAATCTATAGTTATTAGTGAAATTTATAATTTGATATTAATTTTAGTATATGAATTTTTCAGATTCAAAAATAAATACCTCTACGTACATTGACCTTTATACTAGTATGCTGTTGCCTAGAATGATTGAGGAAAAAATGCTTATTCTTTTAAGGCAAGGGAAAGTTTCTAAATGGTTTTCAGGGATTGGTCAAGAAGCAATTTCAGTAGGTGTAGCNAAAGCATTGGAAAAAGAAGAATTTATATTTCCTATGCACAGAAATCTAGGTGTATTTACAAGCAGAGATATACCTCTTTACAGACTTTTTTCCCAGTGGCAAGGAAAAAACAGCGGATTTACGAAAGGACGTGACAGATCCTTTCATTTCGGAACAAAAGAATTTAATATTATAGGGATGATTTCTCATTTAGGTCCACAAATGGGAGTTGCTGACGGAGTTGCACTACATAATCTAATTAAAAAAAATAAGAACATAACAGCAGTTTTCACTGGAGAAGGGGGGACAAGTGAAGGAGATTTTCATGAAGCATTAAATGTTGCTTCAGTTTGGAATTTGCCCGTTATTTTTATCATTGAAAATAACGGATATGGATTGTCAACTCCAGTCAATGAGCAATACAATTGTAAAAATTTATCTGATCGAGGTATCGGTTATGGAATTGAGTCATTAACCCTAGATGGAAATAATATAATTGAAGTTTATTCAAAGATTAAAGAAATAAGAAAAAAAATAATTAAAAAACCTCAACCTTTTTTGATCGAATTCAAAACATTCAGAATGAGAGGGCATGAAGAGGCAAGCGGNGTAAAGTATGTACCTAAAGAACTTTTAGAAAAATGGGGTAAAAAAGATCCTGTTTTAAATTTTGAAGCTTTTTTAATCGATTCGTCAATCTTAACCCTCGAAGATGTCACTAAAATAAAAAAAGGTATCACTAAAGAAATTGAAACAAATCTTGAAAAAACATTTAATGAAAAAAAAATAATATCATCTGTTGAAAAAGAGTTATCAGACGTATATGCAGATTTTAAATTTAAAAAAGTTGAAAAATCAAATAAAGTTCAAAATATGCGACTTGTTGATTCAATTTCTGATGGACTAAAAGAGGCAATGTATAAAGATGACAGCCTTGTTATAATGGGACAGGATATTGCCGAATATGGAGGTGTTTTTAAAATTACAGAAGGATTTGTTGATCTTTTTGGAAAAGAGAGAGTAAGAAACACTCCAATTTGTGAATCTTCAATAATTGAAATTGCAATGGGTTTGTCTATATGCAACAGAAAAAGTATAGTTGAATTACAATTTTCAGATTTTATAACTTCTGGATTTAATCCTGTGGTTAACTATTTGGCAAAATCTCACTATAGATGGGGGCAAAATGCAGATATAGTTTTAAGAATGCCCTGCGGTGCTGGAGTAGGAGCAGGACCTTTTCATTCTCAAACAAATGAAGCGTGGTTTACAAAAACCCCCGGATTAATTGTTATTTATCCATCGACACCCATAGATGCAAAAGGCTTATTAATCTCTTCAATTGAAAATCCAAACCCAGTTTTATTTTTTGAACACAAAGCTTTGTATAGAAGTATTCGAGATGATGTACCGAAAGGTTATTATAATACAGAGATTGGAAAAGCTAAGTTATTAAATGTCGGTACAGATATTACAATAATAACATATGGTTCAGGAGTTCATGAATCGATTGCAACTATAAAAAAATACTCTATAAGCGCTGATTTAATTGATCTAAGAACTTTATCCCCATTGGATAATNATTCTATCATTAAGTCTGTTAAAAAGACTGGAAAGGCAATAATTTTACAGGAAGATAGTTTGTTTGGTGGCTTAGCATCTGAAATTTCGTCGGTGATTATGGAAAATTGTTTTGAAAATCTGGATGCCCCTGTCATAAGAGTTGGAAGTTTAGACACACCCATTCCATTTGAAGAAACACTTGAGAAACAATACCTTCCTTTTGAAAGATTTGAATCTGAAATTTTAAAACTTATTNANTACTAATNTTTTTTATCAATATATATTTTAAAAAAAATATTGATAAACTTATAATTCTTCCTATTTTTGCGAATCTCATTTATCTAAATGTCANTAAAAACTGAAATAGATTTATACAACTATCAAAGAGGTGCAATNGATAAAATCTTTGANAGATTTGAAGATTGNCCAAATGACTATCACCTTTTNTACCAGCTACCAACAGGNGGTGGCAAAACAATAATTTTTTCTGAAATTGTAAGACAATATTTAAGGTTAAAGAAGAAAAAAGTTGTTGTCTTAACCCACAGAATCGAATTATGTAATCAAACATCTAAAGTTTTAAGTGATTTTGGCGTTCTTAATAAGGTNATAAATAGTAAAGCTTCANTAGATGATCAAGAAAATTATAGTTGTTTTGTGGCTATGGTTGAAACACTTAATAATAGATTAATTGATGACAGAATTGATATCTCTGATGTTGGCCTAGTTATCATTGATGAAGCGCATTACAATTCATTTACTAAGCTTTTTAAATTTTTTAGTTCAGCATTCATGCTAGGGGTTACTGCTACCCCCTTAAGTTCTAATATCAACCTCCCTATGACAGATAACTATGATGAATTAATTGTAGGAGAATCAATAAGTGAGCTTATTAAGAATAACTTTCTTGCCAAAGCCAATCTATATACGTATAATGTTGGACTTACTTCTTTAATTGTGGGNGCTAANGGAGATTACACAGTGAAATCATCTGAAGANCTNTACACAAACAATGATATGCTTTCAAAATTATTAATTGCTTATGAGGANAGGTGNTTAAACAAAAAGACNTTGATTTTTAATAATGGAATTAATACTTCTTTGATAGTATATGATACTTTNAAAAAAGCTGGNTTAAATATAAANCATTTAGACAATACNGCTACTAAAAAACAAAGNNCTGAAATNCTAAAATGGTTTAAAGANACNGATAATGCAATATTAACTTCNGTAAGNATTTTNACTACTGGTTTTGACGAACCTACTGTNAAGTGTATAATGATNAACAGAGCAACAAAATCATTAACTCTTTACTATCAAATGATAGGTAGAGGNTCAAGACTNTTAAAGNAAAAAAATACNTTTGAAGTTATTGATTTAGGAAACAACTTCTATAGATTTGGAGAATGGGGTTCTGATATTGATTGGCACAAAATATTTAGAAATCCTTTGAATTATCTAGACAGTATTCAATCNGATGAAGAAATAGAAGGNAGATTTAGATATGAAATGCCNGATGAAATAAAAGAATTATTTTCNAATTCAAATNATCTTTTCTTTNANGTGGATAAAACNTANGTAGCCTCAGTTCAAAGTGGAAAATCATCAAAAACAGTACTAGAAAAAGCAATAGACCATCATTCTCTCATATGTGTTGAGAATAGTGAGGACGAATTTGATGCACTTATATTAGTTAAAGAACTTGGAGATGACATAGATTATGTAATTAAAAGATATTCAAAATGTATCAGTAAGAGTACAACTAATTTCTTGGAATGGTTAACAGAGGATTATAAGAAAAGGTTAAGAACAAATATTAGAAATAATTTTGATGAAATTAAAAAGAAAAAAATAATTTATTAATTTTAGTATATGAGTTTTATTAAATGGCATAAAAATTACGCAAAAAAAAGTTTAAATATGTTTGGCTTATCTACTTATCAGGGATTTTGGATTTCCTTTATCAAAGGTTTAATACTAGGAGCTATTATTATGTGGTTTGTTGGATGTAAAGAGCAAGTTGTTATTAAAAAAGCTCCAACATCGCAAATTTCTAATGATAACAAAACCTCATTAGTCGCTGATTACAGTATTGGTGTAAAGGGTAACTGTGGCATGTGTAAAAATACAATTGAAAAAGCAGTTTTAGATTTAGAATTTGTTGATAAAGCAGAGTGGGGGATTAAAACTAAAATTCTTGATCTTAAATTTAATGATTCCTCAAGTTTTGATTTAGATGCATTAAATATAGCCATAACCGAATCAGGCTATGAAACAATGAATTCTACTGCAAATCAATTTTCATATGACGCACTTCCAGGCTGTTGTAAATATGATCGTAATATGCAGGTCTACATTCCAAAATCTGATTAAACTTGAATCCAAAAGGGAATATAAATTACCTAAGAATAAAAATCACTAGATTTTTTTCAAGAATAATTGTCAGTAATAAATTTTCCGAAAATGAATTTAATCATGATATAACTCAAGTAAAAAAAGTCTTAATAATTAGACCTAATCATAGGTTGGGTAATTCTTTACTTTTAACACCATTAGTAAAAGAGGTGATAAAAATTTTCCCTAATTGTGAAATCCACTTATTTCTTAAAGGCAATCTAGGAAATGTAGTTTTTGAGAATTATAAGGATGTGACTAAAATCATAAAATTACCCAGAAAACCTTTTAAAAATATATTCAATTATTTTGCATGTTGGTTTTCAATTTTAAGTGAAAATTATGATGTTTCAATGAATGCTAATAGAGTATCATCTTCTGGAAAACTAGCTGTAAGACTCTCAAGATCAAGATATAAATTTTACAATATTTTAAACAAAGAATTTAATAGCGTTGAAGATTATGAGCATAATGCAAAAAACCCTGTGTATAATCTGAGAAATGTAATCAAAAACAAATTAAATAGACTTAAAAAAGATATTTCTAAGTTAGATTTAAAATTAAGAGGTTACGAAATTGATAATGGAAACAAAATACTAAAATCAATCTTTAATGAAAATAAACCTGTTATTTCAATTTTTACATTTGCTACTGGAGATAAATGTTATGATGAAATATGGTGGAATAAATTGTACTCTAAACTTAAAGAATTTAAAAGAGATTTTAATATTTTAGAAATACTTCCAATGGAGAATGTTTCTAAGATAAATTTTGCCTCCAAATCTTATTACAGTAGAGACATCAGAGAAATTGCCAGTGTAATGCACAATTGTAAGGTTTTTATAGGTGCAGACAGCGGTATGATGCATTTAGCTCATTCTAGCGGTACTAAAACTATTGGATTATTTAGTGTTACAGAACCAGAATTTTATGGCGTATATGGTGAACATAACATTTCAATAAATACCAATATTTATGACCATGATTACATTCTCAATAAAATAAAGGAAAGAATCTAAGCTGTTTTGTCTTATAATTTATATTATGTAAAATAGAATATTCGAGCTTCTATCCTATTAAAATATAATATTTAAAGTGACTTAATAATTCTGTGTGTTTCCTGGCGATTATCAAATTTAATATTTAAAAAATAGATACCATTAATGAAATTATTGGTGTTAATAATCGAATTAGTAATTGAAATTCCGGATGTAATAATTCTGCTATTAATATCGATTATTGTATATGAAAATTCTTTTTCATAATCTGAACTGATAATCTTTATATGGGTTTTAAAGGGATTTGGGGTTACTCTGAATATTTTTTCATTCAAATTAGAATTACTCAAAGTATTACTATAACAATCTTCTTCAACAGAAAATTCTGGTTTTATAAGATCTAAAATCTTATTTTCAGTGAAACTTTCATTAGAACTGTGATTAAAAAATGTTGAATTAATCGCATTGTCATCAGCGCCTAAATAATCCTGGAGAAGTGTTCCTAAAGTTTGTCTGTAATCATATTGAAATGTCTCTAATTGGAAATTATTTTCTGCAGTGGCCTCTGTTAAATCAGGATTCGATCCAGAGATACCACCATTAATTGCGCTTCCGAAGACAAACATTGGTGCAATTTCTCCGTGATCAGTTCCTAAATTTCCATTTTCCTTTGCCTTTCTTCCAAATTCAGAAAATGTTAAACCAACAACATCATCTTGAAAACCTTGATTAGAAATATCATGCATAAAGCTTGCTACAGCATTATTTAATTCGGTTAATAAATTATTATGATCTCCTTGAATATCATTTTGTCCCTGTACCTGAGAATTATGTGTGTCAAATCCATTTAATTTAACCAAATAAACTTTAGACTCTAATCCTCCACTGATTAATCTTGCAACTGTTTTTAGCTGATTTGATAAATCAGAATCTTCATATGATGCATTGTTTGAACCATTATTAAATGCAATTGAAATTGCCTCAGAGTAGATTGTCGTTATTTGATCATTATCAATTATGTATTGTAATTCCTCCCCATAATGTGAATTAGGGATAAACGAAGGTGCTTCTCCGCCTAGTCCACTAAGAACAGAATAAAACCCTGATGCATCTTGCCCTTCAATATTTAGAGACAACCCATGCTCCTGAGCACCATGGAATCCCAAAGAACTTGTTTTTGAACCTATTTCAACCCCAATTGGAAAAGACTGTTCAACTAAATCATAATAATATGATTCGATAAATCTACCGATCCAACCAGAATTACCACCATTTAACCAACTATTTCCATCATTTCCAGTACTGTAAATATCAGTTGATGCGAAATGGCTTTTATTTTGAGAAGGATAACCTACACCTTGTAGTATTCTTAAAAAACCTGAATCATATAAATTTTTAAAATCAACCAATGATGGGTGCAAACCAACAAACTGGTTATCAGCAAGCGAAGAATCTAAATTTATATAAGAACTTGAGCCTGTTTCAGGGACTTTTAATGTAGGTCTCAAATTGCTATATAAATCATATTGATTTAAAGGAATAATTGTATTTAAACCATCGTTTCCTCCTCCAAGAAAAATTAATACAAGTTTTCTGTTACTTATATCACAATTAATAAATTTCTCACCCAAATCAAGTGCATTAGAAATTTGGCTTGGCAGTAAACCAATCGCTGAGGCTGTAGCACTAAGTTTTATAAAACTTCTTCTTTTCATCTGCTACATTAATTGATTTTCAGCTGCATTAAACATTGCACCTATTAATATGTTTAATTTATTTCTAATGATTGTATCGTCACCATCTGCTAGAAAATTATTCCATGTATCTTCCCAATAATAACCAGGATAACCATCTAGAACAAGCTCAGCAAAGTACTCTATTCTTTCTTGTTGAATGCCAAAAGGATAGAGTATTTCAGCAATATCATTTACAAGATTATAAATGTTTTCAGGTGATGAAATATTATTTTGAATAATTGAAACTGTATCAACTGATGAACCAAACTGACCATTTTGTCCTAAAGCATTTCTTCCTGTGATTAGACACTCAATCATTCTATATCTAGCCAAAATAGTACTTGAAGAAAACCATTGTCTATCATAATCTGGTGCCTGAAAAACAGCAGGATATCCTGCAACTGTACTAGGACCAAATAATATCATTCCCGCCATCGGAAAGAAGGTGTTGTCCAAGAAATATTTTGAGAATTTAAAATAATTTTCAATGTCAATATTTGGGTCAGGAATAGTAAAATGAAGATTTCTTATTGCTGAAGAAAGTAGTTGCAAAGGAGATTTCACAATAGATCCTAAAATTTCATCAGACGGATCTGAGTCACCAGCATCATAAAAATGTTGTGATGATAAAATTGTTTTAACAACCGGCATTATTTCGTAATCATTATCAATAAGTAATTGAGTTAATGGGTTTATTATATTAGCCTCATCTGCACTACTCCACTCACTTTTAACAAAAAATCTATATAATTTCTCTACATACGCCCTTGCAGTAGCCTCCTTGTCAAATACCATATCAACAAACTCATGTAATTCATCCATTATTGAATTTTGATCTGTTCCGGCTTGCAACTCATAATTATCAAAAGCATGACTAAAAATTTTTTCTCCTTGATCATGTTGATTTACTGAAATTCTCCCCATAGGAATTCCTGTGTCTGTATCAATAATACTTCTATCCAACATGGTTTTAAATCCTGAAAAAACCCTTGCAGCTTGAATTACATCATCCTCTGTATATGTCGAATAATCACCTTCTCCTATTTGCTCACCTTTTGTAATTGTAAATAATTCTAAAAACTCTCTTGCATAATTTTCGTTAGGGTTATTTGCATTGTTTTGTGTATTATCCAAATAATTAAGCATTGCATTATCAAGAGTTATTTTTTTTGCTAATTCTCTTAAATTTCCATCGGAGTAATGTTCAAGTAATTTGAGGTGATCATAAAAATAATGTGAAGCACCAACATCACCTTTAGAAATTGTAAATGTAGTATGAAGAAAAAATAAAAGCTTATCCTTTAAATTATTTCGATTGACCATATTATAAAACCACCATTGTGATAAAAGCCCACGCTTTCTTCCTTGATTAGGAATATCAGGTGGATACTCGTTTGATGAAAGCCAATATCCATGAGGGGAATCAGACGGAAGTGGATCATATGGCTCTTCATATGAAACCGTTTCATCTTGTAATAAATAGCCAATCGCCTGATCAACATTAAATCCAGAGATGGTATATAGTATATCTTTGTTATAATGAAAACAAGCTCTTCTAAGTAAGTGTTTAGCCCTTGAAACTCCTAGATTCGATGATAATGGGGCTAAGGACATAATTTAGTTCTTTTCGATATACACTGAAGTTGACGGAAATGCAAATTCACAATTGTATTTATTTACAATATCAATAATATCGTAATTAATTTTTTGCTGTGCGTCAATAAGATCTTCCCAATCAGGGCTATTAACATAATACAATACCATGATATCTAATGAGCTAGCACCAAAATTTAAAAATCTTACTCTACCATCCTGGTTAGTTAAAGGATGGTCATCAATCAATTTTTGAATATCGTTTACAATATTTTTGATGTTTTCAACAGAGGTATCATATGTAAGGCCAATATTAAATTTAACTCTTCTTACAGGTCTAGCACCCAAATTATCTAATTCTGTACTGATAATATTTTTATTGGGTACTGTAACTATACTTTTATCAAAGGTTCTAATTCTTGTACTTCTAAATCCAACTTTTTCAACTACCCCGGTAACACCTCCTAGTGTAACTATATCACCAACAGTAAATGGTTTATCGAAAAAGATGGTAAATGAACCTAATAAATTTTCTAAACTTTCTTTTGAAGCTAATGCAAATGCAACTCCACCAATTCCTAGTCCTGTGACTAATGCTGTAATATTAACTTCAAAAACATCACCTAATATCATTACAATCCCCAAAACAATAATAATAACCTTAGCTAAATCAATTGCGAAAGGAATTAATTGATCGTCAACCTTACTTTCAGTTTCAAGGGCTTTGTTTTTTAATTTATAACCAACAAAATCAATAGCTCTTAATATTACCCAAAAAAAGGTTACTAATAATAATAAATTAAATCCTTTTGAAATCAAATTGCTAAAATCAAAACCACCATTATCGGAAATTGCAAAATCAGGAATATTAATAAGTTTAACAGAGAAAAATAAAAGAATTAGTATAAGAAAATATTGTAATGGACTATTAAGTAAATTCTTAAATGTTTTAGTATCTAAATCATTCTGATCTTTACCAAATAGATTAAACAACAACTTTATAATAAGTGACTTTACAGGAATAATAATAAAATAGCCGATAATTATAGCAAGTAAAAAAAATAGATAATCTTTTAATGAATTATTAAGAAATTCAATATTTAAAAATTCAATCGTTTCCATAACATATTTTTTCAAAAATATTAAAAATAAATCTATAGAAGTATTTAATTAATCTAATTTATTATTAAATTCAAACTATTATTTTTTAACTAACCTTACAAATACTTAATTATTTATGAAAAATTTTATTTTAATTACCTGTTTATCATTATTCATTTTAAACAATTCATGTGAATCACCCGTATCATCAGTTGGAATGACTTCTTGGGAAGGTGTAAAGGATATGAAATGGCATATAGGAACTGAAGCACCTATCAAAACTGTTGCAGAGTTTGAGGATGCTTGGAAAGCTAGAGATTATGATAAAATGAAGTCAATGTGTACTGACACAACATCATTTGTTTCTGGTGATGGTATTCCAGAAAGCATAGATGAACTAATTGCTAACTCAAAGAGACAAAACTCAGTCCGTGATTCAATTGGTGCAACACTAACTTGGGAAACTAAACAAGTTTTCTCTGTTGACCTAATGCCAGGTGTAGGTGGAGAACATGTACATAGCTACATTGATGCTAAATACACTGAAGGGGAGGCCGTTAATAGATTTAGAGCTATTCAAAGATGGTTTGTTTCAGATGGAAAGATTGTACAACAAAGTTCTTACTGGCAAAACATTGATGACGAAGAAAATTAAATACTAACTAAATATTTTACAGATATGAAATTATTTAAAATTACCCTCATTGCTTTATCTACGTTATTAATGACTAATTGCGATAAATCTGAGAGATCAATTGGAATGACAACATGGTCAGATGATGGAACTGAGTATAAATACCACCTAGGCACTGAAGATGCACTTAACGTTGTAAAAAGTTATGATGAATTTTTTAATACCAGTCAATGGGATAAAGCGATTGAAATTTTTGCAGATACTGCTACTATAACCTATTACAATGGACAAAAGGTTACTCCAAAGGAATTAATTGAAATGTCGAGAGTAAGAGATTCAAATTTTGTTGCTAACGACATTGATTATAAATGGAATTTACAAAGCCTTTTTTCAGTAGATTTGGATCCAACAATTGGTGGGGAACACGTTTCTGCTGATTATAACGTAACATATGACGATGGAGAAGAACAAATGGAATTTAATTCAATATTGAGGTTTTATGTTATAGATGGTAAAATTATTGGTGTAAACCAATATAATCAGTCTGTTATTTCTGAGTAAATTGAAAAATTATAAATAAAAAAGCACCGTATTTACGGTGCTTTTTTATTTAAATTAAACAGGATTTTTTAGTTATTACCTAAAATCAATGGCAAACCATCCTCACCACTTCCAATTACAACTACTTTTGAATTACTAGATTCTGCAAGCTTTATTGTTGCTTCAATTCCTTTGTCTTTTAGTACGTTTGTTGTTAAAGAAGCTGCAAGAATTCTGTTTGCATCTGCCTTACCTTGAGCTTCAATTCTCACTTTTTCAGCTTCTTTAGAAGCAGTAACTAATCTAAACTCATATTCTAATGACTCTTGTTCTTGTTTTAACTTCCTCTCAATCGCTTGCTTAATCGAAGGAGGAAGAGTTACATCTCTTACCAATATCTCATTTAATTGAATGTATTGATCATCAACAATTTTTTTGGTTTCTTCAAAGATTTCTAATTGTATAGCATCTCTTTTAGACGAATAAAGCTGCTCAGGTGTATATCTTCCGACGACACTTCTTGCAGCAGATCTAATAGCTGGCAAAAGAATTCTTTGCTTATATGCCTCACTTTTTTCTTTGTGAAGTTTTCCTAAGTCTTCATATTTAGGCTGAAACCAAGCAGAAGCCTCTAGCTGAATATCTAGTCCATTTGATGATAAAACATTCATTTTTTCAAAAACTTCTTGTTGTCTAACTTCATAAACATATACTGTATTCCATGGAAGTACAAAATGAAATCCTTCATCCAAAGGTGGCTCATCAGTTACAACCCCCCCGTCAAAAAGTTTATATAATACTCCTGCTTCACCACTACCAATAGTGACAAATGACTTTGCTATTACAAGTAATCCAAATGTTAAGATTATTAATAGCGGTACTCCAATTTTTGGTAAATTATTCATAATTATATTTATTTAAATTAAAATTTTAAGTTAATAAACCACCATTTACATGAATGGTTTGTCCTGTTACGTAAGAAGACATATCACTTCCTAACCAGACACACGTATTTGCTATATCAAGAGGTGTGCCACCTCTTTTTAAAGGAATAGAATTTCTCCACTCCTGTACTACTTTTTCGTCTAAAACCTCAGTCA
>NHKK02000026.1 GCA_002169475.2 Candidatus Pelagibacter sp. TMED239 | reverse complement strand
CAAAATCTATAGAAGCAATTAATGGATGCATTAATGAACTTAAAAAATTAAATTTGTTGGGTGAAAATATTTTAGGTACTAACTTTTCTTTTGATCTTGGAATTTGTATTGGCCAAGGTGCTTATATTTGTGGTGAAGAAACAGCTTTAATAGCATCAATTGAAGGAAGACGTGCTGAGGTAGATGTTAGACCTCCATTTCCAGTTACTGAAGGACTTTATAAAAAACCAACTGTAGTTAACAACGTTGAAACTTTAGCGGCAGCAACGGGTATTTTAATTAATGGTCCTGAAAAATTCTCATCAATTGGAAATAAAAAATCTGCAGGAACAAAATTAGTTTGTCTAGATAGTTTTTTTAATAATCCAGGTGTTTATGAAATAGATATGGGAACACCAATGAAAAAAATATTTAATGAAATTGGTGGTGGTTATAAAGAACCAGTTAAAGCATTTCAAATTGGAGGACCTTTAGGGGGTGTTGTACCAATAAATGAGATAGATAATTTAAACTTGGATTTTCAAGAATTTACCTCCAAAGGTTTTATGTTGGGACATGCTAGCGTTGTAAGTATTCCAAAAGATTTTCCAATGACAGAATATATTCATCATTTATTTGAATTTTCTGCCGAAGAATCATGTGGTAAATGCTTCCCAGGAAGATTAGGTTCTTACAGAGGTAAAGAGATGTTTGATCAAGCAAAAAAGAAAGTTGCAAAAATTCCACTAAAATTATTAAATGAATTGTTAGTAACCATGCAAAAAGGCTGTTTATGTGCTCTTTGTGGTGCAATACCAACTCCTATTATGAACATTTTAAAATATTTTGGTGATGAAATGAAAAGTGATATGGTAAAAGATAACTAATGAGTTCTGAAAAAAGAAAAATTGCATATATAGATGGTAAACCATATGAAATTGGAACTAACCACACATCTATTTTAAAATTTGTAAAAAGTTATGTGGGAGAAAAAAAAGTTCCTACACTTTGTGATGATCCTAATTTAGCTCCATATGGTGCATGTAGAGTTTGTTCTGTTGAAGTGGCCCTGGAAAAAGATGGTCCAACAAAAGTAGTAGCTTCTTGCCATACACCAATAGCTGAAAATCAACATATTTTTACATCAAATGAAAGTCTGCAAAATTTAAGAAAAAACATTGTTGAGTTAGTTTTAACCGACCACCCTATGGAGTGTAATACTTGTGAAGTAAACAATAATTGTGAACTTCAAACAGTCGCAAATGATTTGGGCATTTCAGACCATAGATACAATAGTCCAAAACAACACAAAGGTATTCCAAAAGATACATCCCACGATTATATGAGGATGAATTTAGATAACTGNATNAATTGTGGAAGATGTGTNAGAGCTTGTGATGAAATTCAAGGTTCATTTGTTTTAACCATGTCTGGAAGAGGATTTGAGTCAAGAATTACTACTGATAATGATATGATGTTTGGAGATTCATCTTGTGTTTCTTGTGGAGCTTGTGCGCATACTTGCCCTACAGATGCAATTTCAGATGTTTTTCAATCTAAATCAGCTGCTGTAGATAAAAAGGTAAGAACTACATGTTCTTATTGTGGAGTTGGGTGTAATTTAGAAGCATCAATTAAAGATGATAAAGTTGTTGCAATCGACACACCAAAAGAAACAGAAGTAAATGCTGGTCACACATGTATTAAAGGTAGGTATGCATTTGGTTTTTATGATCATCCTGACAGACTTAAAACTCCACTAATAAAGAGGAATGGAAAATTTGAGGAAGCGTCTTGGGATGAGGCATATGATTTTATTAAAAAAGAAATGCAAAGGATTACAAAAGATCATGGACCTGATGCTTTTGCTGGTATTTCTTCTGCAAGATGTACTAATGAAGAAAATTATGTATTTCAAAAGATGATTAGAGCAGCTGTCGGTACTAACAGTGTAGACTGTTGTGCGAGAATTTGCCATTCACCTACTGCATGGGGAATGCAACAAACATTTGGTACAGGAGCTGCAACCAACTCAACTGAAGATATTTATCATGCAGATTTATTTTTAGTTATTGGTGCAAACCCNACNAATGCACATCCTGTTACTGGAGCTAAAATNAAACAACAAGTAATGAAAGGAAAAAAACTAATAGTATTAGATCCTATAACTACTGAACTTGCTAAACTTGCTGATTATCATATCAAACTAAGGCCTGGAACGAATGTAGCTGTATTAAATATGATGTTGCATTTTATTATAAAGTCGAAACTTTATGATAAAGATTTTGTAAGAGATAGAACAGAAGGTTTTGATAATTTTTTAAAAGAAATAGAAAGACAAGATGTTGATCAGTTAGCTAAAGTTGCAGGTGTAGATAAACAAATAGTTAAAGAAGCGGCTATTGCTTATGCTACTGCCAAAAATTCAATGGAGTTTCATGGTCTTGGGGTTACTGAGCAAGAACAAGGGTCTAAAACTGTAATGTTAATTGCTGATCTTGCGATGATAACTGGAAATATTGGAAGAAAAGGAGTTGGAGTTAACCCTTTAAGAGGACAAAATAATGTACAGGGTGCAGCTGATATGGGATGTCAGCCTCACCAGGGAGCAGGATATTTTGAAGTTTCAGATAAAAAAAATCAAAATTTTTATACAGAAAAATATGGAGTGGTTCATCCAACAAAAGCTGGGTTAAAAATTCCTCAGATGTTTGATGCAGCCATCAACAAAGAAGTTAAAGCAGTTTGGATAATTGGAGAAGATATTGTGCAAACAGACCCTAATAGTGCCCATGTAGTGGATGCCATGAATTCTCTTGAGCTATTAGTAGTTCAAGAAATTTTTATGAGTGAAACTGCAAAACTTGCAACGGTAGTATTACCAGGAACAACTTTCTTAGAAAAAGATGGAACATTCACTAATACTGAAAGAAGAATTCAAAGGGTTAATAAAGCAGTTCCACCACTACCAGGAACAAAACCAGATGGTGTTATTGTAACTGATATGATGCAAAAATTAGGGTTTAAACAGCCAACTTACGATGCTGATCAAGTATTGGCTGAAATAGCAGACGTTGTCCCATTCTTTAAAGGAGTAACAAGAGAAAGACTAGGAAAGCTTGGTTTGCAATGGCCCGTACAAGAAGATGGTACTGATACTCAAATTTTACATAAAGAAACTTTTAAACTTGGAAAAGGTAGACTAAAGAATTTTGATTTTAAAGAGTCAACTGAAATTGAAACTAACCAAAAAGATTATCCATTAATTTTAACTACAAGCAGAGTTCTTCAACATTATAATGCCGCTACAATGACAAGACGTACAAGCAATATTAATATTGTTTCGGAAGATGTATTATTAGTACATCCCAAAGATGCTAAGAAAAGAGAATTAAATACTGGTGATATTGGTAGACTTTATTCTGGACGTGGTGAAGTAGCCTTAAAAGTAGAGGTTACTGATAAAGTTAAAGAAGGAATTGTTTTTACAACATTTCATTTCCCTGAACATATGGTTAACATGGTGACTGGACATGGTAAAGATGAAGAAACTATGTGCGCTGAATATAAAGTTTCATCTGTAGAGGTCCAAAAAATATCTAATCAATTTAAAACTGAAGTTAAACCAAAAGAAAACCAAGTAGAAGTAAGCTAATTTAAAATGACCATTGGTTGGCGTTTTGATAATACTTATTCAAAGCTACCTGATACTTTTATTTCTAACACATCTCCTATTCCAGTAAAATCACCAGAATTAATTATTTTAAATGAAAATTTGGCGGAACAACTGGAACTAAATTTTTCTTTGATTGACAAAAAAGAATTATCAAATTTATTTTCAGGAAATTCATTGCCAGATGGATCTAAATCTATTGCACAAGCTTATGCTGGTCATCAATTTGGACACTTTACAATGTTAGGTGATGGTAGAGCGGTTTTGATAGGTGAGCATGTATCAAAAAATAATGAAAGATTTGATATTCAATTTAAAGGATCAGGACAAACACCTTTTTCAAGAAATGGTGATGGAAGAGCTGCGCTTGGGCCAATGTTAAGAGAGTATATAATTAGCGAAGCAATGCATTCACTAAATATACCAACAACAAGAAGTTTGGCAGTAGTTAAAACCGGTGAAGATGTGGTAAGAGAAAATATATTACAAGGTGCAATACTAACGAGAGTTGCTTCTAGCCATCTAAGAGTTGGAACATTTCAATATGTTGCTATGAGAAATAATGAAAGTGAATTAAGAACTTTGGTTGACTATACAATTAACCGACATTATCCAAATATTAAAAAATCTAAAAACAAAGCAATTGATCTATTAAAAGTTTTAATTGAACTTCAAATTGACTTGGTAGTTAATTGGATGCGAGTTGGTTTTATTCATGGAGTTATGAATACAGACAACATGTCTATCTCGGGTGAAACAATTGATTATGGTCCATGTGCCTTTATGGATACTTATGATCCTCAAACTGTTTTTAGTTCTATAGATGAATTAGGCAGATATGCTTATTTTAATCAACCAGGTATAACAAAATGGAACTTAACAAGATTTGCAGAATGTTTAATATCTCTTATTGATCCAAAAAAAGAAAAAGCAATTGAGATTGCTACTGAAACAATAAATAGTTTCGACAATAGTTATGAGACTAAATGGATTAATATGATGAGAGACAAGTTAGGTTTGTTCGGTCAAGATCAAAAAGATCAAGTTTTAATAATTGATTTATTAACTTGGATGCACAAAAATAAAGCTGACTATACAAATACATTTTGTTTTTTAATGGATGAAAATTTTCAACACAATAAAATCTATAATGATGAAAACTTTCTTACATGGAAAGAAAGATGGAAAGAAAGATTAAAGTTGAATAATAATACACCTAAAAAGTATTTAAGTTTAATGAAGTCAGTTAATCCTTTGGTTATTCCAAGAAACCATAAAGTAGAAGAAGTATTAGAATCTGCAAATAATAATGATTTATCTCCATTAAAAAAATTAATTAAAGTTTTGGAAAAACCATATAAGAAAACAAAAGAAAATATTGATTATCAATCCCCTGCTCCAGTAAGTGATAAAAAATATAAAACTTTCTGTGGTACTTAATAATATTATAAAACGTAAGGTTCAGGCCTAATTTTATTGTCTAAAACTCTTTCAACAGCAAAATCACTAATATCAATTGTTTGATATGATCCAGTTGTAATTAATTCAGTTAAAGCTCTGCCTATTCCTGGGGCTTGCATTAATCCTCTACCAGTAAAACCTGATGCCAAATAAACATTTTCATATTTGGGGTGCTTACCTACAACAGCATTATTATCTAATTTATTACAATCATAATATCCTGCCCATCCACCAGTCAATTTTAATTCCTCAAAAGCAGGAATTCTTTTTGCAAGAGCTGGCCAGACTAGCTCTTCGAAATCATTCCATGCTGGCTCCAAATCTGTTGCATCAAATACAGAATGAGGTGATCCAGCTAAATATTCCTTTCCTTCTGGCCTCCAATAAACACCTGTTGTTAAATCTCCAGTCAACGGCATTTCGGGAATATGTTTTGGGCACTTCACTCTAAATACAGTATGTTTTTGTGGAACTACTGGAATGTCATCTAGCAATTCTTTTGTCCAACAACCAGCTGCTGAAATAATAGTTTTAGCTTTTATTTCTGAAATACTTTTTACTTCGCCTTTAATGAACTCTGCTCCCAGTTCAATGGCCTTACTTTTTAAAGCACTATGAAACATAAATGGATCAATCCAGCCTTCACTTTTATTATCTGTGAAAGTTGCTGTTTCAATTCCTTCATTGTTAATATACGGAAATATTTTTGTTAATTCAGAACCTTTAATATTTTTTGTTCCTGCTTCACAAGCTTTATGATTTTCTAATGCCCTATATTGTTCTTCAGCATGTTCAGGCCCAAACATTAACAAATATCCATTTGGAACCATACTTGCAGTAGGATTAGGATTTTTATCAGTTTTTAGCAATTCTGGTATTTGATAAATAAATTCTCGAGCAAATTTTCCAAGCAAAATATTCTCTTTTTGAAAAAATTGTCTTCTAAAACCACCAAGTGATAAGGGGAAAGATGCATTTTTGTATGTTGGATCTCTTTCTATAACTTTTACTTTTCTTCCTTCTTTAGATAAAAAATATGCACTAGCAGCTCCTATTATTCCACCGCCAATAATTACTACATCATCCATAATCAATTTAATATTAATAAACTTATATTTAGGATTAATGCAAAGCCACACCAAAGTAAATAAGGAATCATTAAATAATAACTAATAACATTGACACGTCTAAATCTAATAATAAGAATTAATATTAATAAAATTAGAATTATAAGAATAACTAATGAAAAAAAAATATTATGAAAAACAAAAAAAACGACACTCCAGGTTGTATTTATTATTAAATGAATAAAGTAAATATAAATTGTACTCATATCCTTTCCCTTGCTATGCCAAAAAATCCAAATTGCAATAGCCATCATCAAGTAAAGTGTGGTCCAAACAGGTGCGAAAATCCAATCTGGGGGACTGAAAGAAGGTTTGATTAATAATGAGTACCAGGGTTCTTTAAAACCAATAGTAGCCATTCCACCAATTACAGATGCCGAATAAGTTATTATTACAAATAGTAAGAAAGATAAGAATTTGTTTTTTAACATAATCGTATTATATATTAGTTAATGGAAGATAAAAAAGTTATTTGGATAACTGGAGCGAGTACTGGAATTGGAAAGGCTTTAGCGTTAAAATTTGCAAAAAATGATTGGATAGTTGCAGCTTCTGCAAGGAGAGAAAATTTATTAAATGAATTAAACGAAGAAAATAGGAATATTCATCCTTTTCCCTTAGATGTTACAAATATAGATCAATGCAAAAATGTTTTTGAAAATATTTTACAAAAGTTTAAGAATATTGAAATATGTGTTTTTAGTACTGGAATACATGATCCAAAGTCAGAAAAAAAATTTAATTTAGATAAAATTAGAAAAATTATGGAGGTAAATTATTTTGGAGTAATGAACTCTATAAATTCTATCTATGAATATTATAATTCTAAAGAGAATGGTCAAATATCTATTGTTTCTTCTGTAGCTGGATACAGAGGATTACCTGCAGCAGGAGCATATTGTGCATCAAAATCTGCATTAACAAGCTTCACTGAAAGCTTATATTTTGAAATGAAAAGAAAAAATGTGAGAGTTTCTTTAATAAGTCCAGGTTTCATAAAGACTCCAATGACAGATCAAAATGATTTTCCAATGCCAATGATTAAATCACCAGAATTTGCAGCTGAACAAATATATAAGGGGTTAATAAAGAAAAATAGTTTTGAAATTCATTTCCCAAAGGCTTTCACATTTTTTATGAAATTTTTAAGAATACTTCCAAATAGTATCTATTTTAGATTGCTTGAAAAAGGAATGAAAAAAATTAAATATTAATCTTTAACAAACATAACTGTAAGCTCTGCAACTTTTATACCAAATTTTGTCATTGTTGCTCTATTTATTGCAACTCTTTCATCTTGCATAAATATCCAGTCATCAAAAGTAATTTTCATTTCTTTACCCTTTACTGGTACTAATAAAACATATTCAAATTTAAATGTCGGACCATAAGAATAACCTCTTGCTTTACCAACTACATCTCCTGCTGTACCTTCATAATTATGTTCATCAATTTTATCAATTTTCCATTGTCTTTTTTGGATTTCACCATCGTTCCAAATAAACTTTTCATCTAAAATTAATTGTTTACCATCCCACTTTCCATTTAGATCAGCAGAAAATTGTCTAGTTACTTTTCCCGATCTATTTTGTAAAATTCCCCAGGCTTTTACATTTCCAGAAAGGTATTCTTCTATAATTAATCGTGGTTTTTTATCTTTAAAATCTATTGGTTTCATATTATTTCCTGAACAGTTAGTTAATAAAATTGTTGCAATTAATGCAAATATAAATTTAATTTTTTTTATTTTTTGCATAGAGAGAATTGTACTAAATCTATATTTTTTGATTTAAAGCCTGCTTCACAGTAGGACAAATAAAATTCCCACATTTTTTTAAAGTTTAAATCAAATCCTTGTTTTTTAATTATATCCCATTTTTTAATAAATTCTTCTCTCCAAATTATTAAAGTATCTGAATAGTGTTTAGAGTATGAATTATATTCATTAAATTTTAATCCATTGTAATCTGCATATTTATACAAACTTTTTTTTGAAGGTAAAAATCCACCAGGAAAAATATATTTTTGAATAAAGTCTTGTTTATTTTTATATCTATCAAACAAACTATCATGAATGGTAATTGCTTGAATTCCAGCATTACCATGTGTAGAAAGATTTTTTTTAATTGTATTAAAATAGCTTTGTAAATAATTCTGACCTACTGCTTCAATCATTTCAATTGATGCTATAGAATCATATTTACCTTTTAAATCTCTGTAATCCTTTATCTGAACATCAACTTTTTCATTTAGACTTGCTTTATAAATTCTCTCTTTAGCAAATTCATATTGTTTTTTAGATATTGTAATACAATCTAATTTAACATTGTAATTTTTACCTAAATACTCTGCAAATCCTCCCCATCCACAGCCTATCTCTAAGACTTTACTGTTATCTCTAGGCTTTAAAAGGTCAATTAATTTTTGATATTTATTATTTTGAGCCTCAGATAAAGTTTGGTTGTCATTTGCAAATATTGCACTTGAATAAGTTAAAGTTTTATCAAGCCACATAGAAAAGAAATCATTTCCAAGATCATAGTGTTTAGCAATATTTTCTTTACTTCTTTTTTTGGTATTCTTAATAATTCTATTTTTTACAAAATTTATTGCTGAAAAATCTAAAATTCCAGAAAACTTATAAATTAACTTTATATTTTTTGCTGTAATCTCAATTAAATTTGAAAGATTATCAGTTTCAAAATAGCCTTGCATATAACTTTCTGCTAGGCCAATACTGCCATTTCTAATTAAGTTATAATTTAGACTTGGATGTTTAATTTCTATTCTTGCTTTAAGTTGGTCATCTATTTTCCCAAATTGAAATACATCTCCATCAAAATTTTTTATTTCTAAAAAACCGTGTTTTATATTTTTTAATGTTTTAAAAACTATTAAATCTGAAATCTTATTTACAATCATTAATTTTCTATACTTATATTATTTTTTATATTCAATTTTTTTTTTATGAATTTAATGCCTTTAATCCATAATTTGAATGCTTCAAAATGTATTGCTCCGATAATTTTGAAAGTCATTAAAGGGTGGCGTAAATAAGATAAAATTAGGTTTTTGTTGTTAAGATCAATTCTTTTTCCATCCTGGGAAGCATAAAGTAGCTTTCCTTCATCATCATATTGATCAATTATTAATGAAATTTTATTACTTGGCTTTAGAGTTTTAAAAAAATATGTACAATTCATTTCAATAAATGGTGAAACATGAAACTTTTTTTTACAAGTACTTTTTATAAAGTTAGTATTTTTATTAGTTTTAAATATATAAGTATGTTGTTCTCCAAATGTATTTTTAACTTCGTATAAAATTGAAATTAATTCAGAGTATTTATTATATATAAAAAAGACACTTAAAGGATTAAAAACATAACCAAAAATTCTTGGGTAACATAAAAGTTTGATCCTTATTTCTTCAGTATTTATTTTATGGTTTGTTAGATTTTTTATAACCCATCTCTTTAATGAAGTTCCATCTCTTGGACCATGATCAACATCATGAAAACTAACAATATTAAATTTGTTGTATGAAAAAATTTTTAATGATCTGTCTAATGAATTAATCTCAGATAAATCAAATAATATCGAAAAAACTTTATATTTGAAAAAATGAAATTTAGGTTTAAATCTCTTATGTATTACACTTCCAATATAAATCGATGAGTTTTTAATCATTAATTCTTTTTAACATTTCAATGGAAGATTTTATTCCATCTTCATGAAAGCCATAACCAAAATAACTTCCACAAAATAGAATATCTTTTTTATTTTGAATCAAATTAAGTTGATTTTGATTATCAAGTGCATTTTTATTATAGTAAGGATGAGTAAATTTAACTTTTTTAAAAATTTTTTTTTCAGATATTTCTATGAAGGGATTTATTGTTAAAAAAATATTCTTATCAATTTTTAAATTTTGGAGCTGATTAAGCCAATATGTTACTGATGTCTTTTTAATATCTCTTCTATGCATTGATGAATTCCATGAGCACCAAACTTTTCTATTTTTTGGCATAAAATTTTCATCTGAGTGAATAACAGCTATATTAGACCTATAGTTAAAATTTTTTAGTATTTTTAGCTCCTCTGATCGTGGTTTTTCAATTAAATTTAATGCCTCATCTGCATGAGTTGCGACTACTACTTTGTCGTAATTAAAAAATTCATTTTCTGAACCGTAAAAAATTTTTACTCCTTTGGTATTTCTTAAAATCTTATTTACATTATAATTTTTGAAATACTCACCTGATATTTGACTAACTATTTTATCTACATAATTTTTACTTCTTTTAGCTACCGTAAACCATTGAGGTCTATTTTTTAATTTAAATAATCCATGGTTTCTAAAAAAACTTAAAAAAAATTTTAATGGCATTTGAGTCGCTTCATATGGTGGCATCGACCAGATAGCAGATACCATAGGTATAATGTGAAAGTTAATAAAATAATCAGATACTTTTCTTTTTTTTAAATATTCCCCAAGTGTATATTTATTTATAATTTCTATATTTAGCTTTTCACAATGACGGTAAAAACTAATTATTTCTAAAAACATTCTAATAAATTTAGGTTTAAATAAATTTTTCTTATTTGAGAAAATTCCCTTTATACCTTTTCCACAATATTCTATGTCAGTTTCTTTAACCGAAACTGAAAATGACATATCGCTTTTTTCTATTTCAATTTTATTTTCAAAAAAAAATTTGATTAAATTTGGATAGGTTTCTTTATTGAATACCATGAATCCTATATCAACTGATACTTCTTTTTTACTTTGATATGGAATTTTAATAGTGTGTGCGTGACCACCAAAGTGATCTTCTTTTTCGAACAAATCTACTTTATGTTTTTTTGATAAATAATATGCAGCACTTAATCCAGATATACCTGATCCAACTACAGCAATTTTCATATAATATTATTGTTACGCTGCTGAATCTTTATATTCATCAATCGAAGGACAAGTACAAAATAAATTTTTATCACCATATACATTATCTACTCTAGCAACTGGTGGCCAATACTTAATTAATCTTAAAAATTCAGATGGGTAAGCTGCTTCTTCTCTTTCATATTTATGTTCCCATTTATTAGAAGTTAATTCAATGTGAGTATGTGGCGCATTTTTGAGTGGATTATCAACTTTATCATATTTTCCAGATTGAACTTTATTTATTTCCTCTCTTATTTTTATAAGTGTTGAGCAAAATCTATTTAATTCTGACAAACTCTCACTTTCTGTAGGTTCAATCATCATAGTACCTGCTACTGGCCAAGACATTGTAGGTGCATGATAGCCAAAATCTATAAGTCTTTTTGCAATGTCCTCTTCTGATATGCCTGTTTCACTTTTTATTTTACGAATATCAATAATACACTCATGTGCAACATTTCCATTTTTACCTTTATACAAAATTGGAAAAGATTTTTTTAACTTGTGTGCAATATAATTTGCGTTAAGAATGGCAACCTGAGATGCTTTTTTTACTCCTTCTGATCCCATCATTTTAATATACATCCAAGAAATAGATAAAATACTTGAACTACCCCATGGTGCTGCAGAAATAGCTCCTATACCAGTTGCAGGACCACAGTCTTTAATTACAGGATGTTTTGGTAAAAATATTTCCAGATGTTTTTTACAAGCTATTGGTCCCATTCCAGGTCCTCCGCCTCCATGAGGAATACAAAAAGTTTTATGAAGATTAATATGACAAACATCTGGGCCAAAATTTCCAGGTTTTGCAATACCCACTAGTGCATTAAGATTAGCACCATCCATGTAAACTTGTCCTCCATGACTATGAATAAGTTCACAAATTTCAGTTATTTTTTCTTCAAATACACCATGAGTTGATGGATAGGTTACCATCAATGCTGCCAAATTATCTGAATTTTCTTCAGCTTTTTTCTTCAAATCATCAAAATCTACATTTCCATGTTTATCACAATTTACAACAACAACTTTCATTCCAACCATTTGTGCACTAGCTGGGTTTGTTCCATGAGCAGAACTTGGAATCAAACAAACATTACGTTTGGTTTCTCCATTTTTTTCATGAAATTTTCTAATTACCATTAAACCCGCAAATTCACCTTGGGCGCCAGCATTTGGCTGAAGTGAAACTCCTGAAAATCCAGTAATTGATCTTAACCAATTTTTTAAATCTGTAAATAACTCTCTATAACCATCCATTTGTTCTATTGGAGAAAAGGGATGTGGTTGAGAAAATTCTTTCCAGGTTACTGGAGTCATTTCTGATACTGAATTTAATTTCATTGTACAAGATCCTAGGGCAATCATTGATCTATTTAGCGCTATATCAGAGTCTTCTAATCTTTTTAAATATCTCAACATTTCTGTTTCAGAATGATAGCTATTAAAAACAGGGTGATCCAAATAGTTTGAGCTTCTTAATAAATTTTTTGGTAGATTTGATAAACTTTCATTCATTGTTTCTTTAATAGTTTCTGAACAGTTAAAAATTTTTAATAATTGATTTGCTCTGTAAAGATTTTTTCTTTCATCAAATGAAACTGCTAACATTTCTGAATTTACTTTTCTGATATTTACTCCTTGATCTAACGCATTTTTATAAATTTTATCTGTTTTATCTAATGACTTTACTGTTACGGTATCAAAAAAATGATCTGAATATAACTCATAACCAGATTGTTTCAGTTTATCTGCAAAATTTTTTGTTAATTGAGATACACTTTCGGCTATTTTTTTTATTCCCTTAGGTCCGTGATAAATTGCATATGCGGCAGATACGATTGCTAGTAAAGCTTGGGCAGTACATATATTGCTTGTGGCCTTATCTCTTCTAATATGTTGCTCTCTAGTTTGAAGTGCTAATCTGTATGCTTTTTTACCGTGTCTATCTACTGAAACACCTACTATTCTTCCTGGCATAGATCTTTTATACTCATCTTTAGTTGCAAAAAATGCAGCATGCGGACCTCCATATCCCATTGGAATACCAAAACGTTGAGAGCTTCCAACTGCAATATCTGCACCTAATTCTGCTGGTGTTTTAAGTTTTGCTAGAGCTAATAAATCACAAATTAAAACTGCTTTCCCATTTTTTTTATGTATTTTACTTATAGCTTCACTGGGATCTTTTATTTCTCCTAAAGTTCCAGGATATTGAATTATTCCACAGACAATATCTCCATTAATATTATTATTTTCGTCACCAACAATTATTTCTAAACCTAACGGCTCTGCTCTTGTTTTAATTATATCTATAGTTTGAGGATGACAAGTTTTAGATACAAAAACTTTATTTGATTTATTTTTTGATACTCTGTAACTCAAACCCATTGCTTCAGCTGCTGCTGTTCCTTCATCTAAAAGTGAAGCATTAGCAATATCCATTCCTGTAAAATCAATAATCATTTGTTGAAAATTTAATAACATTTCAAGTCTGCCCTGAGCAACTTCAGGCTGATATGGAGTATAGGATGTATACCATCCAGGGTTTTCTAATATATTTCTTAATATTACATATGGTGTATAAGTTCCGTAATAACCCATTCCAATAAAACTTGAATAAACTTTATTTTTTTTTGAAATAACTTTTAATTTTCTTAGTGCTTTATATTCTGAATTTGGATCACCAATACTCAAATTATCTTTTAAAAGGATCTTTTCTGGAACTGTATTAGATATTAATTCATCTAAATTTTTATATCCTAATTCTTTAAGCATAGTTTTCTGGTCTTCTTCTGAAGGTCCTATATGTCTTTGAATAAAATCTTTTTGAGCGTTCTTTAACATTTAGCTTGTACTTTCCTTTGCAAATTTGTCATATTCATCCTTATTCATTAATGTTTCCATTTCAGACTTATCTTTAATTTTTAATTTAAAAAACCATGCTTGATTTTCTGGATCAGTATTAATTTTTCCTGGATCATCGATAATTGATTGATTATTTTCAATAACTTCTCCTGATACTGGTGTGTAAACATCGCTTGCTGCTTTTGTTGACTCAACAACTCCAGCAACTCCATCCTTAACAACTGATGAACCTTTTTCTGGTAATTCTACAAAAACAATATCGCCTAACATTTCTGAAGCATGATTGGTAATTCCAATAGTAGCAATCTCACCATCTAATTTAATCCATTCATGTTCTTTAGAAAATTTAACTTCAGACATTTGTTCCTCCTTTGGCATAGTTTTTTTTATAAAATGGTAAATTACAAATACTTGCAGGTATTTTTTTTCCTCTAATCTCTAAGAATATTTTTGTATTTAATGATGAATAAATATTGTCAACATATCCCATTGCAATAGAACAATCTACGCTAGGTCCAAAAGTTCCACTTGTAATTTTTCCTATTTCTTTACTTTCTCCGTTGAAAATTTTAGTGTCTCCTCTAGCTATTACTCTAGTTTCAGGTTTTATTCCTACTCTTAATTTTTTAACTCCTTTTTCAATTTGATTTTTAATAATACTTGAGCCAGGATAATTGTCTTCAATTCTACTTTTTGATATTGCCCACTTAAGATTAGCTTCGATTGGGCTTGTTTTTTGATCTATATCATTTCCATATAAACAAAGACCTGCTTCAAGTCTTAGGGTATCTCTTGCTCCAAGTCCTATTAATTTTGATCCATTTTCAATAAGTGATTCTACAAATTTTTCTACTTTTTCATTTTTAATTGAAATCTCAAATCCATCTTCTCCAGTATATCCTGAACGAGTAATATAAATTTCAGTTTCTTTAAAATAGAATTTATCTCCATTCATAAATCTAAGTTTATTTGAATTTGGTATTATTTTTTCCAACACATTTTTTGCATCTGGACCCTGTATCGCAATTAAAGATAAGCTTTCATCCAAATTCATTGTATATTTTTTTTCTAATTTTTCTTCTATAATTTTATAATCTTGATTTTTGCAAGCAGCATTTAATATAATTAGATAACCCTTTTGAATTTTAGTTATTATTAAATCATCATAAATGCCTCCTTCTTTGTTCATCAAAAATGAATATTTACTTTGATTTAAATTTAATTTTTTTAAATCAATTGGAAAAATATTTTCTAAATCTTCTGTAAGATTATCATCACCAGAAATAAACAATTGACCCATATGAGAAACATCAAAAATGCCTGAGTTTGATCTTGTAAATTTATGTTCTTGAATAATTCCATCTTTATATTGAATTGGCATTTGATAGCCTGCAAATTCGACAAATTTTGCACCATACTTTTGATGAAGATTAAATAATGAAGTTTTTTTTGTTTCCATATTAACTCTTTTTAACCCCCTCTGTCTTTTTGCCTGAGAGATTTGCTCCTTCGGCGAGAATAATTCTCTTTCCAGAGTTAATATGTACGGTCCTTTTGCCTGAGAGTTTCCGGGGTGGTTGCTCCTTCG
>NHKK02000043.1 GCA_002169475.2 Candidatus Pelagibacter sp. TMED239 | reverse complement strand
CTTCATTAAGTTTTTTATCAAGTGTTGGTGATGTAAAATTATTTTGATCTATTATTTCATAACCTGTAAGTTTGCATAGTTTTATAAATAATTTTTTTATGATGCTTTTTTTCATTATTTTGTTTATGATATTTTATTTATATTATTATGACAATCAAATCACCACAAACTCTAGTTTCTGAGGCTTTAAATGAGGTAAAAACTATTACACCTGAGGAAGCAATGAAATTAGATGGGGAAAATAAATGCAATTTAATTGATATTAGAGATGGTGCTGAACTACAAAAACTTGGTACAATTGAAAACTCTTTTCACATACCAAGAGGTTTGTTGGAATTTTCTATTCATCCAGAAAGTGCTTATGTTCAAAATAATCAAATAGATTTAAATAAAGAAACTGTATTATTTTGTGCAGCTGGAGGTAGATCCGCATTAGCAGCCAAAACACTTATGGAAATGGGATTTAAAAATGTTTCCCACATAGAAGGTGGTTTTGGCTTAATGGTGCAAAAAGGTTTTAAAATTAAATCTTAATTATAAAGAGAAATTTTTTTTGCGTAAAATATTCTAATTAACCAATAAATAAAAATTCCTAAGGGTCCTGTAAAGTAAGTTATAACAAGAGGTATAAAAATAATAATTTTATTCATAGAAAATTGCCGACTATCACTTACTATCCATGAACCACAAAATAAATTAATTGAAAGAAAGTGTGTCCAAAAAATTATTAAAAAAGCTCTTTCGCTGAATAAATCTGTCAAAGAATCCAAACCTAAGTACAAACTAAAATTTTGTTCAAAATTGTATCCAGAAATAAAAAAATAATAAATTAAATATAAATAGATTATACTTAATGTAAAAATTGGAAAAATTGAGCTAACAAAAACACCACAAACTTTTGAATTTGGAAAAAACATTAAAATAAGCCAGAATGGAATTACACCAATGTTCAACCATAAATAGATCATGTCAATTGTAAAGAATGTAGAAATTTGTTCGGGCATAAGAAAATGTATTATATTACAAGAATTAATGATTCCTATAAAAAATAAAAAAAAAAATCTAGAAGCAACCGTTGAGGAAATGCGTAATTTTTCTTTTGCCTATATTGAAAAGTATGCTCCATCCAAACAACAATTAAAGACATATTTGCTAAAAAAATATCTTAAAGTCAAAATTACAAATGTTAATAAATCGAATATCACAGATCTTATAAATGTAGTTTTAGAGGACTTAGAAAAAACAAAATTTATAAATGATAAATTTTATTCAAAGTCAAAAGCTAAAAGTTTAATTCAAAGAGGTAGCTCAATAAACAAAATTAGAAATTATTTATTATCAAAAGGAGTAAATGATAAATACATTAAAAGTACTTTAGACGATATAAAAGAAAATAATAAGGATCAAGATTTTTTTTCAGCAATTAAAATATGTAAAAAAAAAAGAATAGGACCTGCAAGAGATGAGAATAATAGGCCTTTATTTTATAAAAAAGATATCGGCATATTAGCTAGATCAGGATTTGATTTTGAAACTTCAAAAAAGGTTATGGAATTAGAAAAAAATGATTACTTAAAAATAATTAATTTACTTTAATTTTTTTTTATTTTTTTCATTAAGGTAATAATTAATTTTATTTTTAATATAATTCTTTACAAAAACAAAAATTAAAAGACCAAATATTGATACAGAAACAATAATTATTAGTATTATTTTTAATTGTTCACTCATTAAAGAAGTTTAGATCTTTTTAAAATTATACTCGGATTCTTAAAATCTTTTTTTCCATATAAGATTTCATTATTATCAAAGTCAGTTATCAAACCACCTGCATTTTTGACTATTGCATGACCTGCTGCTATATCCCACTCACTAGCTCTAGGTTCACTTATATATAAATCATATTCACCAGACGCAACAACACAAAATTTCAATGAACTTTTCATTTTGTTATGGATAGTTACATTGAATTTTTTGTGCCAATCTTGAATAATAGGTTTAAGTTGTTCAGAATAAGCTACAGCTTTGACTTCACCTTTTTTTGTTTGTTTATCACAACTAAGTTTTTTTTCTTTATCATGTGATATTTCAAAGCATTTACCTTCTTCATAAGTATAAAAAAGTCTTTTTTTAGCAGGTGCAAAAATGATACCAGCCTCAGGTCTATTATCCACAATTAATCCTGCATTAATTGTAAATTCATCTCTATTATTTATATAATCGTATGTTCCATCAATTGGATCAATTAACCAAAAAGTTTTTAAATCGTTACTATTTTTATTTGCCGGAGATTCTTCTGAAATAATTGGTATGTCAGGTGTTAATTTCTTAATTTTTTCAGATATTAAATTATTTACTTCAATGTCACCATTGGTGACCGGTGTGTTGTCATCTTTTATTTTTTTTTTTAATCCTTTTTTTCTTAATTCAAGTGAAATTTTACCAGCTTGCAGAAAACAAGATATTAAATTATTTACAATTTCTTTTTTTTTATTCTCTACCATTATTTATGTATTTTTCTAATTCAATATTTTCAGCAATAATTACTTTTTTTCCAACATTTTGAAAATTTACAGTTATTTTATTATTAATTATTGATTGCACTTGCCCAATTCCCCAATCTTTATTTGATGGATTGATTACTTTGTCACCTGGTTCGAAATCTAAAATCATTTTATGTACCTTATAATATAAATCAGTATAAATACCATAAATATGAATATTATAAAAAATTCTATTGGCATAAAAAAAGATCCAAAAGATACAACAGTTGTTGTTGCAATGTCTGGTGGAGTTGACTCTTCTACAGTAGCAGGAATGATGAAGAGTGAAGGATATAAAGTTATAGGAATTGCTTTAAAGTTGTCAGATGAAAATCAGGAAATTGCTCGTTCCAAAGTATGCTGTTCAGGACAAGATATTATGGATGCAAAAAGAGTAGCTAATAAATTAAATATAGAGCACAAGGTTTTATATTATCAAAATAAATTTAAGTTAGGTGTAATCGATAATTTTGTTGAAAGTTATGTTAGAGGAGAAACACCAATTCCATGTGTTCAGTGCAATAAAACTGTTAAATTTAATGATTTATTTCAAGAAGCCAAAAAATTGAATGCTGATGCTTTAGTAACAGGTCATTATGTAAAAAGTGTTACAAGTAATAATAAAACTGAAATGTATAGAGCTGTTGACGAAAATCGTGATCAAAGCTATTTTTTATTCAATACAACAAGAGAGCAACTTGACTACCTAAGATTTCCATTGGGCAATTATCTAAAATCCCAAACAAGGGATATTGCAAAAAAATTAAATTTAAATGTAGCTGAAAAACCTGATAGCCAGGATATTTGTTTTGTTCCTAATGGTGATTATGTGTCTGTTATAGAAAAGTTCAGACCCGAGGTATTTATTAAGGGAAATATAAAAAATTCAAAAGGTGAGATTTTGGGAATTCACGAAGGTATAGTTAATTTTACAATCGGACAAAGAAAAGGAATAAAAATTGCTTCAAAAGATCCTTATTATGTTATTGATATTAATGCAAAAAAAAATGAAATTATAGTCGGTAGTAAACAGCAATTACTAAAGAAAGAAATATTTTTAAAAGATTTAAATTTACTCGCAGATAAGAAAATATTTAATAAAGAAATATTTGTAAAAGTAAGATCTACTGGAAAACTTCTTAAATCAAAATTAAATTTTAAAAAAGATCGAACTATCTTAAATCTTTTGGAAGACGAATATGGAATTTCTCCTGGACAAGCATGTGTTTTTTATTCCAAGGATAATTATGGTTATAAAGTTTTAGGTGGTGGCTGGATTACCAAATAATATTTATTTTTTTTTCCACATCATAAATGTTAATAAGTAAAAACTTATTACACCTAAAAAATAATCCCATTCAAGGGCATGTTTAAAATGCTTATAACCAGACTGCGATACTATTGGAATTGATAGAATAGCAATGATTATCAAAGTTGTTACCAATATTCTTTTAAGTTTTAAATAGTTAAAATTAATTATTCTTTCCAATTTATCTTTTATTTTATACAAAGAAAAAACCAAATAAGCTTGTGCTACAATTTCAAAAATTATAAATAGTAACATTACAACTCTTCTGAATAATTTATACAAGTCATAATCAAACTTAATACCTAAAAAAATTGAATGTATTGTTAAAAGAATAGCTGAACCAATACCAAAAAATACAATTTTATTTACATATTTATTTTTTTGGTCAAAGTTTAAGATTATGTTTTTATTATAAATCCAATATTTGATTAAAAGATATGATGTAAGAAACATTGCTGGTTTAAATACAAGATAAGTTGGAAAAACTCTTGCAGTTCTGCTTATAGAAGCGCCACCGTCGATATAAGGAATTGTATTTAAAAGTACATCTTCTTGATTTGGAAATATACTGTGAAATTGAGTAATAAGTATAAGGCATATATTTAAAGCAAGAAATGGGATTAAAAAAATCCATATCGAAATGGATTTTACTTTTTTTATATCTTTCATTTAATTGAATTATTTTTTTTTATTTTTTTTTCTAGCTCTTCTTTTTTTAGAGCCCATTTTTCTACGACCCCTATGCTTTTTTGGATATCCCATGAATTCCTTTCTGCTATTATTTTATTGACTTATATAGCGGATATAGCATTCTCCCCAAAACATATCAATTTTTTTATGAGTAATACTTTTAAAACTTTTTTAAAACATACAGCTAAAGATTTTCATAACCAATCTGTCAATCCTCCCATAGTTAGGGCATCAACGATTATTTTTAAATCAATGAAGGATATTAGAAAAACACAAAATAAATATAAAAAAAATCCAACAGGAGGTCATTTTGATTATGGAAGACAAGGAACTTCTACTACACATATTTTACAGAAAATTTTAAGTAAATTAGAGGAATCATATCATGTTTTTCTAACACCTACAGGCTTTGGCTCTGTTTTTTTAGCAATATTTAGCGTTGTTAGACCTGGTGATGAAATCTTAGTGGCAGATCCTGTTTATAGTCCAACAAGGCTGTTAACAGAAGATTATCTTAAAGAATTTGGTGTTTCAACAGTATTCTATGATCCAAATGATTTAGCTTCTTTAAAAAAAAAAATTAATAAAAAAACAAAATTAATTTTTGTAGAAAACCCAGGAAGTAATACTTTTGAATTTCAAGACTTATCAAGAATTATTTCAATTGCAAAAAAAAATAAAATTTTCACTGCTATTGATAATACATGGGCTACACCTTATTTTTTTAAACCAATTAAATTAGGTTTTGATATGTCAATTATTTCAGCAACAAAATATTATTCTGGTCATTCTGATGTTATGGGAGGAAGTCTTGCAGTAAACAAAAAAATATTTAAATTAGTCGAAAAAAGTCAAAAAATAACTGGTTTAAGATTAAGCCCTGATGATGCATATTTAATTACCAGGGGACTTAGAACGCTGGATGTAAGATTAGATAGACATGAAGAAAATGCAAAAAAAATTGCAGCATTCTTGTCAAAATTTAAAAATATTAAACTTTTGTATCCATATAAAAAAAATTCATTTAATTTTAAAATGTGGAAAAAGTATTATTCAGGCGCATCTGGATTAATGGGTTTAAAAATAAAATCAAAAAATAAAAAATCAGTAGATAAATTTGTTAATTCTTTAAAATTATTTGGCTATGGATATAGTTGGGGAGGCTTTGAAAGCTTAGCTCTTCACCAACAATCAAAAGAAAAAGGAAAAAGAAAGTATCTTAATTTAAAAAATGATGAACATTTAGTGAGACTACATATTGGACTAGAGGATCCAAATGATTTAATTCAAGATTTAAAAAAATCTCTAAAGTTTATTAAATGAGTTCAGAAAAATTTATAAAAAATAATACAGCATTAGTGACTCTAATTGCTGCTTCACTAGTTGTTTTTATTTCTTTGAGCGTTAGACAAGTTTTTGGTATGTTCTTTATGGATTTCAATATAGATCTTGGAATTACAAATACTGAATTTGGACTTGCTATAGGAATTCAAATGCTTGGCTGGGGTCTGTCAGGACCAATTTTCGGTGCAATCGCTGACAAGTACGGTGGACATAAAGCAATTAGCTTAGCCTTTATATTTTATATATTAGGTGTTTATTTTTTATACGCTGGTCCTAATACTGGTCTTTATTTTCAAATAAGTTTAGGAGTTTTAATAGGAATTGGTTGTGGCGGTACAGCTATAAGTATTCCCATGTCAATGGTTGGAAAACATTTTCCATTATCAAATCGAACAATTGCCATGAGTATTGTAACTGCAGTTGGTTCATTTGGTTATTTTTTGTCTCCATTATATACAAACTATTCATTAGAAAATAATGGCTGGGTTCAAACTTTGTTTCTATTTATGATTTTTTTGAGTATTGGTTTTGTTGTAGCTTTTTTTGTAAGGTCACCTATTTCAAATCAAACAAATGAAACTTTTAATGATCAATCAACCATAGAAGCATTAAAAGAAGCATTCCAAAATAAGAGTTATTTGCTTTTAACATCTGGATTTTTTGTATGTGGATTTCATATAACCTTAGTTGGAACTCATGTGCCTAAATATGTAATAGATAAAGGACTTGAAGACTGGACAGCTGCTATGATTTTATCATTAATAGGTTTTTTTAACATTATAGGTTCTTTAGCAAGCGGTTATCTATCATCAAAAAAAAGTAAAAAAATAATTTTAAGTGCAATTTACTTATTAAGAGGTATTTCAATTTGTTTATTTATATTTACGCCACCCAGTACAATTAGTTCAATAATATTTGGTGCTAGCTTTGGAATTCTCTGGTTATCAACTGTGCCAGCAACAAGTGGTATTGTAGCACATATATTTGGAACAAAATATTTAGGTTTATTGTATGGTTTGGTATTTTTAAGCCATCAAATAGGTTCATTCTTTGGCGCATACTTAGGAGGTTTATTTTATGATCTTTATGGATCTTATGACTATGCGTGGTATTTGGCAATTGCATTATCAATTTTTGCAGGTTTAATACATTTACCAATAAAAGAGCAAGCAATTGATAGAACACAAAAAGCCCAGGCTTAAATTTAACCAATATTTAGAAAATCTTTATCAATCCGATAAAGCTTTAATTATATATAAAGTAAAAGATGGATATAATATTTACACAGATTTTTCAAAAAGAGTTATTTTAACAAATAAAAATATTAACAGTTTTTTTAATTTATTTTCCTATAAAAAATATCAAAAAGAAACTGATTTATATATTGGATTTTTTAGTTATGAAATTTTATGCAATATATTAAATATTAAAATTAAGAACCAAAAAAAATTGAACTTTTATAAGGGAGTATTTTATAAGCCAGAAACTGTAATAAAAATAAGAGATAAAATTAACATTTTTTCAAATATAAAAAAACATAATTTTAAAAAACGCTTTCAACAAACTAAAATTTTAAGTCCTTTTAAATTAAATATTAATTTTCCAAAATATAAAAAAATATTTGATTTATTCACTAGGAAAATTAAACAAGGAGAAACATATCAAATAAAAATTTGTACAAAATATAAAAATATATCAACGATAAATCCTGTAAATTTCTTTTGGAAATTGATGAAATTAAACTCATCCCCAGAGTCTTTTATGATTAGAGATAAAGATTTTTCAATAGTTAGTTGTTCACCTGAGACACTTATTGATAAAAAAGGAAAAAAGATAATTACCAAGCCTATAGCTGGAACTTTAAAAAAAAATTATAAAATAGATAAAAATAAAGCTCTTAAATTTTTTAGATCTAACAACAAAGAAACAAAAGAGCACAACATGATTGTTGACATGGAAAGAAATGATCTTTCAAGAATTTGTGTACCCAATACTGTAAAAATTTTAAAGAAAAAATATGTAGAAGAATACAAACATCTTTTTCATTATGTAACCACAATACAAGGTATCTTAAAAAAGAAAACAAAACCAAAGGATATTATTAAATCAATGATGCCGGGTGGTTCAGTTATTGGTTGTCCAAAAATTAAAACTTTAGAATTACTTAATAAGCAAGAAAAAGAAGATAGAAATATATTCATCCATAATTCTTTGAAGTCTTTGAAGTCCTTGGATTGGAGAAATATAGCTTGGAGATACTGTTCCTCCGGTAATTTCATTTCTTCCAACAGTATAATTTTCTAATGGTTTATAGATAATCTCTTTAAAATTATCACATTGAGCATCTGATACTTTAAGGTCTTCAGCTTTTTTATCTTGTATGTATTTTACTGCAGCTTTTGCAGCTAAACGTCCTTCTGTAAAAGAACCAGATGAAAATTTATGAGCACTACCCCCTACTGTATCTCCAGCTCCAAAAAGACCTTCTACAGTTAACATTCTATTGTATCCCCAAAAATATTCTGGAGGTGAAAGATCTTCTGGACCACTCACCCATGCACCTGAACAAGTGGCATGTGACCCCATAACATACGGTTCTGATGTAGTTAATTCAGGATTTGTATATTTTGGATCAATGTTTTGTGATGCCCATACAACTGCCTGTCCAACTGTCATCCCTAAGAAATTTTCCCAACCAACTGTTTCTAAATGTGGATCTTGAAAAGCTTCTGTAGTTACCATATGAATTGGTCCACCTCCTGCCATTGTTTCTTGAATAAAGGCATGATTACGTAAGCAAGTTGGTGTTGGATGATGATCTATGTATTCACCAACCATTTCTTTAGTATGTTCATACCATTTTTTTTCATAATTCTCTCCATTGGCATTTTGAGTATAAGTTTTTAAATGTAAAAAATATGCACCTACAGGTCCGTACCCATCTTTAAATCTACATAAAACAATTCTATTTTCCATTTGGGTCATTTTAGCTCCAACTGCGATTGGTAATGCGTAAGCAGAACCGTTACTCCAAGGCGCATACCAGGTTCTACCCATCCCTTCACCAACAGCTCTTGGTTTAAATATATGTGATGCTCCTCCTGCTGCTACTATTACTGTTTTTGCTCTAAAGACATAATAGTCTCCAGTTCTCATATTAAATCCTACTGCTCCACCTACTCTATTCTCTTTTGTTTCATCCATAAGAAGATGGGTAATCATAATTCTATTATATATTTTATCAGCAGATTTTTTTGCTGCTTCAGCAACAATTGGTTTATAACTTTCTCCATGAATCATTATCTGCCACTTACCTTCTCTTAGATAACGTCCAGTTTTTTCATTTTTCATCATAGGCAAACCCCATTCATCAAACATATGAACTGTTGAGTCTACGTGACGAGCCATATCATAACCTAGATCTTCTCTAACCATTCCCATTAAATCGTTACGTGCGTATCTGACGTGATCCTCGGGTTGATTTTCATCCCACTGCATTCCCATATAACAGTTGATTGCATATAGACCTTGAGCAACTGCACCGCTTCTGTCTATATTTGCTTTTTCAGCACAAATAATTTTTAGATCTCTTCCCCAGTGTCTAGCTTCAAAAGCAGCACCAGTTCCAGCCATACCACCGCCTACTACAAGAATATCACAATCTTCAACTATAGTTTTTCTAGCCATTAATAATAAACACCTTTTTTAAATGCACTTTTTTCTACTTTTGGTAATTCTTTTTTTGTATTTAGTCCCTCTGGTTCTGAATAGAGAATTTGTGAATTTATTTCTCCTTGGTTTGGTTTGTCACCATCTGCAAGTTTTGGAATAAATTTTCCCCATGGTTTTGTTGTTATTGGAGAAACAAAATCTTTTACTGTCCCATTTCTAAATTTAATTTTCCAGGAGATTGTTCCTTTTTCTTCTTCCCTTCTAACTCTTACACTGTGTCCCATAGGAGCAAAGTCAGCATAACCTCGAACATCTATTGCATGGTTAGGGCATGCCTTTACACACGAATAACATTCCCAGCAAAAATTTGGTTCAATATTTTTTGCACGTCTTATAGTTTCATCTATATGCATAATGTCAGAAGGACAAATATCTACACAATGACCACAACCATCACAACGAGTCATATATACAAAAGTTGACATAATTTATTTTATTCCTTTCAAAATCATATTAATAATGTTTTGGATTCTCTCTACTTATACCTAATCCAAATTGTTTTGGGGCATCTGCTTCGGGTGGCAAATTGTCTCTGGAACCGTCAGCTTCTGCTAAATTTTTCTGTATCGCAGCTCCTGGTTTATAAAACATATGTGCAAATTTAGACCAATATACTCCTCCAAATAAAACAAGATTAGATGCAATAAACAAAACTAAAAATACTTTATCATCCCATCTACCATCTAAATCCAATGATTGTAAATAAGACCAAATTAGACCTGTTAAAGATGATGCAACAAGAGCAAGCACAAATAAATCTGCTTTTATAATTCTATACCAAGGTTGAGCTTCCGAATATACATCTACTCGTAAAAAAAACCAAAACCAACCGCCTCCTACAACTGTCATAATAGCACCAACATGCCAAATGATAGGCCAGAAAGATGGAGTTTCTGAAGATGGACTTGAATAACAAAAAATCATTATTGCTGATCCTAACCAGAATAAAATTGTTCCATACATTCCAAGTAGATGGGCAGCTCTTCTTTTTCCTGCTCCTAGTTCAGAAGTAGTTGCTATATCACTTACAATTGTTTTGGAAATAACTGATATTCTTTCTCCAGTACTTAAAGTTTTTGTAGCAGATAATTTTGCTTTCTTTGCATTTTGAAAAAAGTACTTAACATTTTTTTTATGAATAGTATCTACAAGGGTACCAACAGCAATTAGGACAACCATTAACACAACAAAAGACTGCATAAATATTGGTGATACAGTTTCAGCTAATATTACAAATGGATTAACAGATAACATTGCGATTTTACCCCTTTCGAATAAAGTATTTAGTATAGTTAACAAAATAGATCAACCTTGGAATTTGGTCATTTAGTATCGCTAATTTATGAAAATTTATTTATTTTTTCTTATATAATGTTGTTTTGAAGGAATAACTCCTCTTACGCCACCCTGAGGATTTTCAACGTCACCTTCTCTTCTTGGAATCAAGTGAATATGACAGTGCATAATAGATTGCCCTGCTTCTTTTCCAGAATTAATACCTATATTAAATCCTTTAATTGTTTTGTCATTATTTTCAACTTTGATTTTAACTTTTTTTATCAGTTGATCACATCCTCTTACTTCTTCTTCACTTAATTCAAAGTACTCTTTTACGTGTCTTTTAGGTATGATTAAACTATGATGATTTGAAACGGGATATGAATCAAAAGTTGCATAAGCAAATTCATTTTCTTCAATAATATCATCTTTTTTAGTTAAACAAAATAAACAGGGATTATTAGGATCTTTCATAAATATTAATTTTTTTTGGTTTCAGATTTATATATTTTTAAAAGTTTATTAAATACCTTTAAACTTTTTCTTTTCCATGAATTATTCTCAATCGATGAAATAGATGCTATTCCTTTACCTGATCCAACAACTAAGATTTCATCGAAACTTTTAATATCTTTTATAAATATGTTTTTGAAATTTATCTTAACCTTTTTACTAAAAAACTTAATTGTTGTACCGATGTAACAATCTTTCTTTGGTGAAAATATTTTATTACTTTTAACAAACAACAAATTAGATGTGCCAGTTTCCAATATTTTGTTTCCTTTATAAAGAGCTATATCAAATTTTGTAACGTCTAGTTTGCTTAGTATTTTTAAAATTTTTTTATATTTTAAATTTTTATAAGCAGCATCTACTCTTTTATAATTTAATAGTTTTAGTTTAAAATTAGATTTAGGTATCGGTCTTTTACGTAAAGAAATTGATATAATTTTATTATTTGAAGCTACCCTTAAAAGATGATCATACTTTTTATTTTTTTTAAGATTTATTTTAATTAAATTTAAAATATTTTTTTTTAAATTTTTTTTATAAATATTATATTTTTTTAATGATATAATTAAATTATCTATGTGAGCTTTGTAAAAAATAATCTTTGCTGATTTACCTACAACTCTCATTGTAGTAAAAATTCCATGTCCATTCCAAAGATCATTAAATCTAACTTCTTTAAGATCTTTATGAAGATAAGATTTTTTTAATAATAAAGTTACCATTTTCTGTTAAAAAGGATTCTGGATGAAATTGAAAACCATATATATTATTTTCTTTATCCTCAATGGCCATAGGTATATCTGATTTTGTACATCTCATTGTTATTTTTATTTTTTTTTGTTTATATGGCTCATATAACTTTAATGAATGGTATCTGCCAACTTTAAATATTTTATTTTTTTTAAATATTTTACTATCTTTCGTTACTTTTACTTTTGATTGATATCCATGAAAAATATTTTTTTGTTGAACAATTTTACCTTTTTCATTGAATAAAATTTGTTGGTAACCCAAACATATTCCAATAATCTTTTTTTTTCCTTTATATTTTTTATAAATTTTTGATGTTATTGGATAGTCTTTAGGAGATCCTGGACCTGGAGACAAAACAATTACATTGGATTCGTTTAATTTTTTTTCATTAATTTCAAAATAGTTTGTACAAAAAACCTTTTCAAACTTTGAAAATTGGTGTACGACATTCCATGTAAATGAGTCTTGGTGATCAATTATATAAATCATTTATAAAGCTCCAATAGAGATTTGGCCTTAATAAAATTTTCATTAAACTCTTTTCTTGAAGTGCTGTCTAAAACTACACCAGATGCTGCTGAGATTTCTGATACGTTTTTATAATTTAATATTGATCTAATAATAATATTAAATCTCATATCCTCATTGAATTTTATATATCCAAAACTTCCAGTAAATATATTTCTATCTTCTTTTTCTTGCTTATTAAGTAATTCTAAAGTTTTAATTTTTGGACAACCAATAACTGAACCACCCGGCATCATTG
>NHKK02000004.1 GCA_002169475.2 Candidatus Pelagibacter sp. TMED239 | reverse complement strand
TATAAAGTGAAGCACTCAATCTTAGTTCTAAAAGAGCATTAAATATAATATTTTAATTGATATTTTGTCACTTGTTTAATTTATAATAAATCTTATTTTATAGTTATGAATATGAAAAATATAGCGATGTGGGCAATAATAGTTTTTTTAACTATAGGTCTCTACAATATGTTTAAAAACCCTCAGTCAAATACTCGAGGTAGCAATAAAGTTATATTTTCAGAATTTTTAACATCTGTTGATAATGGAGAAGTATTAAAAGTTGAAATTCAAGGAAACAACATAAAAGGTGTTTATTCTAATGGAAATAGTTTTACAACTTATTCACCTAACGATCCGAACTTGATTGAAAAACTTTCTGACAAAGGTGTAAGTATATCTGCGGCACCAATAGATGAAAAAATGCCATCATTATTTGGAGTTCTACTTTCATGGTTTCCGATGCTGTTGTTAATTGCAGTTTGGATATTTTTTATGAGGCAAATGCAAGGCGGTAAAGGTGGAGCAATGGGGTTCGGAAGATCAAAAGCTAAAATGATGAATGAACTCAAAGGTAAAGTTACCTTCAATGATGTAGCTGGTGTCGAAGAAGCCAAAGAAGAGGTTGAGGAAATTGTTGAATTCTTAAAAGACCCAAAAAAGTTTAGTAGGCTTGGTGGAAAAATTCCAAGAGGTGCTTTATTAGTTGGACCTCCAGGAACAGGTAAAACATTATTAGCCCGAGCTATTGCTGGAGAAGCAAGAGTTCCTTTTTTTACAATCTCTGGATCAGACTTTGTTGAAATGTTTGTAGGAGTTGGCGCCTCAAGAGTAAGAGACATGTTTGAACAAGGTAAAAAAAATTCTCCATGTATAATTTTTATTGATGAAATTGATGCAGTGGGAAGAAGTAGGGGTGCAGGTTTAGGCGGAGGAAATGATGAAAGAGAACAAACTCTTAATCAGTTGCTTGTCGAGATGGATGGTTTTGATACTAACGAAGGTGTAATAATAATCGCAGCAACGAATAGACCAGATGTTTTAGATCCAGCTTTATTGAGACCTGGACGATTTGATAGACAGGTAGTAGTTTCAAATCCTGACATTATAGGAAGAGAAAAAATTTTAAAAGTTCATGTAAAAAAAATTAAAATGGGACCAGACGTTAATTTAAGAACAATTGCTAGAGGAACTCCAGGGTTTTCAGGAGCAGATCTTGCAAATTTAGTAAATGAGTCAGCTTTATTAGCTGCAAGAAAAAATAAGAGAATTGTAACTGTTAGTGAATTCGAGGAAGCTAAAGATAAAGTTATGATGGGTGCTGAGAGACGTTCAATGGTTATGACAGAAGATGAAAAAAAATTAACAGCATATCATGAGGGTGGACATGCTTTAGTATCATTCAATATGCCTGTTTATGACCCTATTCATAAAGCTACAATTATACCAAGAGGTAGAGCATTAGGTATGGTAATGAATTTACCAGAAAGAGATAAACATGGTCATTCAATTAAATACCTTAAAGCAAGATTAGCAGTATGTTTTGGAGGAAGAGTTGCAGAAGAAGTTATATTTGGAAAAGATAATATTTCTACTGGTGCAGGTGGTGGAAGTGGATCAGATATTAATCAAGCTACTCAACTAGCTAGAGCAATGGTTACAAAATACGGAATGAGTGAGGAGATGGGGCCAGTTGAATATGGTGAAAATCAAGAAGAGGTTTTTTTGGGAAGATCAGTAACCCAAACTCAGTCAGTGTCTGAGGAAGTTGCCCAAAAAATTGATAAAGAAATTAGAAGATTAGTTGATGAAGGCTACAATAAAGCTAAGGAAATTTTGACAGAAAAAATCGATGATCTACATAAAATTGCAAAGGCTCTTATGACTTACGAAACTTTAACTGGAGAAGAAATTGAAAATATTATTAATAAAAATATATATCCAGCAGACAAACAAGATCTAAAAGTTGAAGATGATAAAGGTTCTGCGATGGGCGCTCTAGGACTTAAACCAAAAATTGTTCATTAATATTAATGGCTAGATATTACACAAGAGCGTGTAATTTCTATTATGGGAAAACATCAAAAAGCCTTGTAAAAAACAAAAAATCTTTACCATTAAATGGAAATAAAGAGATTTCTTTTGATCAGATTGAGTTAATTTCAAGAAATTCAAAAAAAAAAATTAAAATCAATAGATTAAGCAATTTACCTAAAATTTTAAAAAAACAAATTACTCAAGATTTAAAAAATATAACTTCAAAAAAAAAAATTTTGCTAATTTAAATTTTAATAAGTCTCCAAACATCATGGGTATATTGAATCTCACACCAGATAGTTTTTCTGATGGTGGAAAATTTAATAGTACAACAAAAGGAATTAAACAAGCTCTTAAGATGTTTGAGTCTGGAGCTAGCATTATAGATGTTGGTGGTGAGTCAACTAAGCCAGGCTCAAAAGGTATAAATGTTAAACTAGAATGGAATAGAATAAATAAAATATTAAGATCTATTAGTAAAAAAATTCCTATATCTTTGGACACAAGAAAATCAGAAATAATGCAAAAAGGCATTAAACTTGGAGTTAAAGTTATTAATGATGTATCAGGATTAAACTATGACCCCAAGACTATAAATATTTTAAAAAAATATAAAATTCCATTTGTTTTACAACATTCACAGGGTACACCTGAAAAAATGCAAAATAATCCAGTTTATGAAAATGTATTATTAGATATTTATGATTTTTTTGATAAAAAAATTAACTTTTTGAGATCAATTGGCATCAAACACAATAATATAATTATTGACCCAGGAATTGGCTTTGGAAAAAATTTGAAACATAATATGAATATAATTTGTAATATTTCCATTTTCCATTCATTGGGCTTTCCTATACTTGTTGGAATATCAAGAAAAAAATTTATTAAAGAATTATCTGGTGACAATGATACAAAAAATAGAACAGGTGGAACTGTTTCGTCTGTAATTTACCTGATGATACAGGGGGTACAAATTTTAAGAGTTCATGAGGTTAATGAAATATTACAAGGAATAAAAGTTTTTAAAAATTTAATAAAAAATTAATGACAAAAAAATATTTTGGAACTGACGGAATAAGAGGGGCAATTAATAGTAAAAATATTAATGGTGATATGTTCTTTAAATTTGGTTTAGCTTCAGGAACATATTTCAAGTCTCAAAAAAAAAAGAAACAAACTGCAATTATAGCTAAAGACACAAGATTATCTGGCTACTCTTTAGAACCTGCATTAGTCTCAGGATTAGCATCTGCCGGTATGCATGTCTATACATTAGGACCTTTGCCCACAAATGGTCTTGCCATGCTTACAAAGTCTATGAAAGCTAATATGGGTATTATGATCACTGCTTCTCACAATCCTCATTATGACAATGGATTAAAATTATTTGGTCCAGATGGAATGAAATTATCAGATAAGATAGAAAAGAAAATTGAAAATTTAATTGATAAAAAAATATATAAGAATTTATCTAATCCTGAAAATTTAGGCAGAGTAAAAAGATTAGAAACTGGAACAAAAAATTACATAAAAATCCTAAAAAAAAATTTTTCAAAGGATTTTAATTTAAGAGGATTGAGAATCGTAATTGATTGTGCAAATGGTGCGGGATATAAAGCAGGACCTGATTTATTAAGATCATTAGGAGCAAAAGTTTTTGCGATAGGAGTAAATCCTAACGGCTTAAATATAAATAAGTATTGTGGTTCAACTTTTCCTAACAACATAAGAAATGCAGTAAAGAGATATAAAGCTCATTTAGGTATATCTTTAGATGGTGATGCAGACAGAATTATTATGTGTGATGAGAAAAGCAACATTATTGATGGTGATCAAATAGTTGCTGCTTTAGCAATTAGGTGGAATAATAAAAAGATGCTTAGAGGAGGAGTGGTTGGCACTTTAATGTCTAACTACGGTCTACAGAATTTTTTTAAAATTAAAAAAATCAAATTTGTTAGATCAAATGTAGGTGACAGGTATGTTAAGGAAAAAATGCAAAAACATGATTTTAATTTGGGGGGTGAACAATCAGGACACATTATTTTAGGTAAATTTGCAACCACTGGAGATGGATTATTAGTTGCTCTAGAGGTTTTGTTTGCAATAAGAAAAGGGAAAAAAGCTAGTGAATTTTTTAATACATTTAAAAGGACGCCTCAAATTTTGAAAAATATACATGTAAGAGATAAGGCTATTATAAATAAATTAGAAGTTAAAAAATCTATAAAGATTGCGGAAAACCTAATGAGAGGAAGGGGAAGAATTTTAGTAAGAAAATCTGGAACAGAGTCAAAGATAAGAGTTATGGGGGAAAGTGAAGATAAAAAGATTCTTAATCAGTGTATAAATATCATTATAAAGAAAATTAAATAAATTGAAACTTAAATCAAAAATTTTGATTATTGCTGGCTCAGATTCATCTGGTGGAGCAGGTATTCAAGCAGACATTAAAACTGTTACTGCATTAGGATCTTACGCAATGACCGCAATAACAGCTGTAACTTCTCAAAATACAAATGGGGTAAAATCTATAGTACCAATTAATCCTAAAGAAATTTATAATCAAATTATATTTACTTCAAAAGACATAAAACCAAATGCAATCAAAATTGGAATGCTGCACTCCACTAAGGTCATTGAGTCAGTAATTAAATCCTTAAAAGTTATTAAGGAAAAAAAAATTGTACTGGATCCAGTAATGGTCGCAAAAGGTGGAACTAAATTAATCAATAATAAAGCAATTAAACTACTTAAATCAAAATTAATTAAAAAAGCTATTTTGATTACTCCAAATATCCCTGAAGCAGAAATATTAACTAATACTAGAATAAAAAGTCAGAAAGATATGATTTTTGCAGCAAATAAACTCATAGAGTCTGGGGCAAAAAATGTTTTAATTAAAGGAGGCCATTTAAAATTTAAATCAGTTAAAGATATATTTGTTAGCAAATCCGAAATAAAAGTATTCAACAGTAAGAGATATAAAACAAAGAATACTCATGGCACAGGTTGTACTTTGTCTAGTGCCATAACTACCTTTTTATCATGTGGAAAACCTATTAAGAAAGCTTGTGAGCTTGGCATTAAGTATGTTAATTCTGCAATTAATAAGAACCCAAAATATGGAAAAGGACACGGTCCAATAAATCACCTTTGCTCAATGAAATTAAATATAAAATTTAAGTAATGAAAAATATTGTTGTTGTTGGCTCTCAATGGGGAGATGAGGGAAAAGGTAAAATTGTAGATTGGCTTTCAGAACAAGCTGATGTTGTTATCAGATTCCAAGGTGGTCATAATGCTGGTCACACTTTAGTAATAGATGGGGTTACATACAAACTTAGATTGCTACCATCTGGAATTGTAAGAAAAAATAAGATTTCTATAATTGGTAATGGAGTTGTTGTTGACCCTTGGGCGTTACTTGATGAAATTGAGGAAATAAAATCAAAAGGCATAAAAATAGATATTGGAAATTTTATTATTTCTGAGTCTGCAAATTTAATATTGCCATTCCATAGAGAAATGGATGAAATCAGGGAAGATGCTGCTGGAAAAGGAAAAATTGGAACAACAAGAAGAGGTATCGGACCTGCCTACGAAGATAAGGTCGGAAGAAGATCGATAAGAGTTATGGATCTAAGATCAGAAAAAAATCTTGATCAAAGATTAGAGTCTGTTTTATTACATCATAATGCTATCAGAAAAGGATTAGAAAAAAAAATTTTTAAAAAAGATCAATTAAAAAAAGATTTATTAAAAATTGCACCAGAAATTTTAAAGTTTTCTCAACCTGTTTGGTTAAAAATTGATCAATTTAAAAGACAAAAAAAAAAGATATTATTTGAAGGTGCTCAAGGTATTTTATTAGACGTTGATCATGGAACATATCCATTTGTTACATCTTCAAATACCGTTGCATCTAGTGCAGCTACTGGAACTGGTTGTGGGCCAAATACAATAAATTATGTTTTGGGTATCACGAAAGCATACACAACAAGGGTTGGTGAAGGACCTTTCCCAACAGAATTAAATGATGATGTGGGTGAATTACTGGGTACTAGAGGTAAAGAATTTGGAACAGTCACTAGCCGTAAAAGACGATGTGGTTGGTTTGATGGAGTTTTAGTTAGACAAACTATAAAAATTTCAGGAATTGATGGAATTGCACTTACTAAACTTGATGTCCTTGATGAATTAGATGAAATTAAAATGTGTGTTCAATATGAACTAGATGGAAATAAAATTGATTATTTGCCAGCAGCAGTAGAAGATCAATTAAAAATAAAACCTATATACAAAATTTTTCCTGGATGGAAAGCATCTACTAAAGGGATAAAGAATATTGAAGAACTACCAGAGAATGCAAAAAATTATATTTTTGCAGTTGAAAATTTTATAGGAACAAAAATTTCTAGCATTTCAACTAGCCCAGAACGAGAAGACACAATATTGATAGAAAATCCTTTTGAAGTTTAATTTACAGGTAATAAATTTTTAGACTTAGCTAATAATAACATATGTTTTTGTAATTTTTCAAAAGCTTTATTTTCTATTTGTCTCACCCTTTCACGGCTTATTTTATATTTTTTACTTAAATCCTCGAGTGTAGTTGGATTATCATTTAATCTTCGAGAATATAAAATTTCTCTTTCTCTGTCATTTAAAACTTTAATAGAATTTTTAAGCAAATCTTTTCTTTGTTCCATTTCCTCTTGATGAGCAAATTTAAGATCATGATCTAACTCTTTATCTACCAACCAATCTTGCCATTCATCTCCATCTTCACCTACTTGAGCATTAAGTGAAAATTCTTTTCCTGATAATCTACGATTCATAGAAACCACTTCATCCTTGCTTACATCGAGTTTATTTGCAATTTCATTTACATGCTCATTTCTTAAATCACCCTCTGACTGAGGAGCAATTTGGTTTTTTAACTTTTTAAGGTTAAAAAATAATTTTTTTTGTGCACTAGTAGTACCAATCTTTACCAAGCTCCATGATCTTAAGATATATTCTTGAATCGACGCTTTGATCCACCACATCGCATAAGTTGCTAACCTAAAACCTTTTTCTGGCTCAAATTTTTTAACCGCTTGCATTAAACCAACATTTCCCTCAGATATCATTTCATTGACTGGTAATCCATATCCCTTATAGCCCATTGCAATTTTTGCAACTAATCTGAGGTGGCTTGTAACTAATTTTTCTGCCGCTTTGACATTTCCATTAGTTCTCCAATTTTTAGCAAGCATATATTCTTCCTCAGCATCTAACATAGGAAATTTTTTTATTTGATTAAGGTATGCTGATAGACCACCCTCATTACTTAGGATTGGAAGATTACTGTTAAAAGTACTATTCATAGAGTGTTTATCTAATTAATATTATTTTTTTTTCAATATTTTATTTACTAGTTTTTCTCAGTGTTTTTAAGATTATTTCAAGTTCTTGAGGCAAAATTGAGTCAAAAATCATTTCCTCCATTTTCTTTGGATGAATAAAGCCAATAATTTTAGCATGAAGGAATTGTCTGTTTAAATTCATAAGTTTTTTTTCTAATGATGGGCTGATATTTTTTATTTTTTTGAATCTTTTTTTATACTTATCATCCCCGACTATGCTGTTACCTAAATAGTCCATATGAACTCTTATTTGATGAGTCCTTCCAGTTTCCAACTCACATTCCAATAAGCTTAAAGTTGGTATATTTTCATTTTCAAAAATTTCTATTGTTTTGTAATTCGTTATTGCCTTTTTTCCTTTTGTATTACTTACTTCCATCATCTGTCTATTTCTACTACTTCTAGTAATTAGAGTTTCAACTCTTCCCTTTGAAGGTCTAATTTTCCCCCAAACGAGTAAATGATAAACTCTTTTAATTGTATGTTTACTAAATTGATTTGATAGATTTTCATGTGCAAGATTATTTTTTGCAATTACGACTAAGCCAGAAGTATTTTTGTCAATTCTATGGACTATCCCTGGCCTAAGAGCACCCCCAACATTTGATAATGAATTTTTATTGTAATTAATTAAAGCATTAACAATAGTTTTATCATAGTTTCCTGCACCAGGATGCATTGAGATTCCTGCTGGTTTATCAACTACCATTATATCAAAGTCTTCAAAAATAATATTTAGTTTAAAATTAAAAGGAGTTAAATTTTGAACTGGTTTTTGAACTATATTTAAGCTTACAAAATCATTAGGTTTAACTTTATAAGAGGGTGATTTTATAACTAACTTATTTACTTTTAATTGGCCACTTAAAATAAGATCTTTTATATAGGACCTACTAAGATTTTTTAATTTTTTGTTCAAAAAAACATCAATTCTCTTTTTTTCATCGTTTAATGATATTAAAAATTCATTATTTGTTATTTTCATTGAAAAAATATTGCTTTATCATAAATACTACTGAGTTTAAGTAAAAATGAAAAGAAAATACTATATATCATTATTATCCATAATTATAATTACTATTATAATATATTTAACAGGATTATATTTATCTGGTAACGAGAGATCTAAAACAACAATTTTTTTAAAATCGATTATTCCTAGCAATGTTAAGCATTTATTAAAAAACACTGTATACATAAATCAAGAAATTAAAAAAGATAATGAAAATCAAATTGCTAAAGTTAAAGAGTTAGAAAAGCTCTATAGTTTCAAAATTGACGCTTTAAATAATTTAAAAAAAGAAAATAGCTCTGGAAATTTTGAGAATATTTATTTTGAAAAATTTAAAGATGAAAAAATATCTTCTGATAAAAATTTTTATAATTTAAAAGTCTTTCATTCTCCATTTCTTTATAATCCCATCCATCCCCAAGCCAAAGGATCTGCATTTATTGAAGAAACAAAGAAAAACATAATAATAGTTGATAGTTTGGGAGAGATATACTTTTTTAAAAAATCTGATTTAAAATCTGAAAGATTTTTCGCAAAGAATATTCCTAACAATCTGAGAAATATTATTAAATATCAAACTTTTTACAATAAATATGAATATTCAATTAAAGATGTTTTGATATTTGATGATAAAATATATCTATCGTTTACAAATGAGACAAGTAAAAATTGTTTTAATACTTCTATTCTAGTATCAGATTTAAAATATGATTATTTAGATTTTTCTATTTTTTTTAATCCAAATGATTGTGTCAAAAAAGATAATATTACAGGTTTTTTTAACCCTCATATAGCAGGTGGAAGATTAGTTAGTTTTAATAAAAATCATCTTCTATTTAGTACAGGAGATTTTCAAAATTATAAATTAGCACAAAGTAAAGACAATTTATTTGGGAAAATTCTCAAGATAAATATTAATAATAAAAAAGTTGATATAGTTTCATTGGGACACAGGAATGTTCAAGGATTAAAATATGATAAAAACAAAAAATTAATTATTTCAACAGAACATGGTCCTATTGGAGGAGATGAAATCAACTTAAATAAGCTTGTAAATGAAAGAATTTTAAACTTTGGGTGGCCACAAGCTTCTTACGGAGATCATTATACTTCTGAAAAAGAAAAAAGATATACTTTGGCACCCCTATATAAAAACCATACAAAACATGGTTACGAAGAGCCGCTCATTTATTACATTCCGTCAATTGCTATAAGTGAGATTGAAAATGTCAATGATCTTTTTTCAACCTCTGATGATAAATTGGAAGACTATTTTGTAGGATCTCTTGGAAAAGATTCAGATAACGGTCAATTATCGATTCATCACTTAAAAATAGATTTCGAAAAACCAGAAATAATTAAATACGATATTATTCGAATTAGAGAAAGAATAAGAGACATCAAATATTTGAAGGAATTAAATTTAGTTTTAATGTTTTTAGAAAGCTCGGGTTCAATCGGAATATTAAAAAAAATTCAATAAAATATTAACAAAATTTTATTTTAAATAATCCAATAGCATTTCTTAGAGCAATAATTGGAATTTTTTGAAGTTGGTATACATTTGTGTTGCCATCAATTCTTTTTTTTATGATTTATATCTATTTCGATTAAATTAAAATTTTTTAATAAGCAGCATGCCGTAAAACCCCACCAAAAACCCTCAGTCATATAATCTAATTTATTTTTAATTATATTGAAATTTTCTTTTTTAAAAAGGACATAAGGACAACTAGGGTCTTTTAGTTTACACTTGAACAAGATAGAATGTAGTATCTTAAATAATTTAGAAATTAAAATTCTAAAAGTGCCATCTTTTCTTATAAATCTATTTCCAATTAAAAAACTATTTTTTAGTTTGTCTCGATTATTCCAAAACTTTTTAAAATCTGCTGGATCACATTGTCCATCTGAGTCTATACATAATATGTATTTATTGTTTGATTTTTCGACTCCCGATATTACTGCCCCAGTATAACCTCGTTTAGCATCTGAGTGATTATTTATTATATGACTGTTCTTAAGACATAACTCCTTAATTATTTCAGGTGTTTGATCTGTGCTACCGTCTTCTGAGCAAATAATTTCGTAGTTAATTGATAGACCATCAAGGCACGATACCCATTCTTCAATCACTTTTTTTATACTCTTTGCTTCATTGAAAATAGGCAAGCATATACTTACTGAATCACTCATTAATTAATTTTTGAATATTTTTTAATGTAAAAATCTTCAATCTCAAATGTTTCGATTGTTTTAAAATCATCATACTTTTCTATTATTTTGCATTTTTCCTCAGTTGGCAATATTTTATCTCCAATTGCAAACCTTGCATTATTAAGACAAACAAACCAAAATGTATCAATATCAATTTTACTTTCTCTTAAATTTACTATTCTTAGTTTTTTATCTTTAAAACTTTTGTAATTTGAGAATGCATTAACAAAAACTTTACCTTCATTCATAACCAATAAATTTGTGCCATCACTCGAAATATGATTGATAACCCTCTTAATTGGAGGTCTGTCTATAGGATTTTCAAAAAAATATAAATAGGTATTAACAATATTACTGAATATGATTAAAATAATAAGCTCTCTTCCAATTCTAATTAATGTAATTTTATGAGAAATCCAAATAATTATAAGGGGCAATATGAAAATAACATATTTTGGTGAAATAACACCCGCTCTTAAAATTGAGTAAGCAATTACTAAAAAATATGTAGAGAAGATAACGTATAACAAGATATTGACGTTGTCTTCTGAATAAAGATTTCTTTTTAAATCTTTAAGAAACAAAACACCAAACAACAATATCATCAAACCACCCATTGGAATTGAACCAAAAAAAGATCTGAAATGAAAACTATAAAAAAAACTTATTTCCAAATTAGTGTAATGTTCAGTCCTATTAAGATGATAAATTAGATAATCATGATTAATCAAAATATATGAAATCAAAATTAAAAAAAATAATAAAAGAATTTTTTCATATTCAATATTTTTTAATTTGAAATTAATCAAAATATATATTGTTTTTGCAAAATAAATTGTTAAAGCAAACGGCCAAGAAGACAATAGAATAACCGAGGATAAAAAATAACTAATGGATAAAAAAAGATTATTTTTTTTTTCAATAATTTTGATAAAAAATATTAAGTTTAATAATGAGAAAAAAAGAACAAAACTATGAGGTCTTATTTCATTTGATTGCCATATAATAAATAGATTTAATCCAAAAATAATTATTGAGATATAAGCACATTTTTTTCCAGAAATTTTATTAGCTAACACATAAACAAGCAAAGAGCACAATAAACCAAATATTAAAGAATACACTCTTGCATATTCTGTATAATAATTTGTAAATTTTAAAAAAAATTTTAATAAAAATGCATTAAGAGGTGGGTAATATTCTGGAAGAAAACCGTCTCCTCTATCACCATAAAATCTTTCCCAAGTGAGTTTATTTGATATATTTGGATCTACTGTATAAATCATATTCCACTCATCAAACCAACTGTCTAAATTTAAAAAATAATAAAATTTTAATAAGAATGAAATTGTGAATATAAGAAAAATATAAAAATTATTTCGATTATAAATAAGTATTTTATTCATTTAGATTTAAATTTACTTTATATTAAACTGATTTTATTTAAATAAAATTTGCGCTTGTAGCTCAACTGGATAGAGCGCCTGACTTCGGATCAGGAGGTTCTGGGTTCGACTCCTAGCAGGCGCACCATTATTCGCCCATATTTATTAAAGTTCCTTTAATACGTGCTTTTAGAAAAGAAAAATAAAATAAACAAATTCCAAAAGTTAAATAAACAAAATTTAAAAAGAAAGCTTGTTTTAAATTTTCATAACTAAAAGTGCCATTTAGTAGAATATTTCTTGTTTCATCAAAAATATAAACTAATGGCAAACCTTTAGCTATTATTTGAAAGAAATTTGGAAGAATTTCTATTGGATAATATATACAACCTAAAGGAGCCAATAAAAAAAGTGATGACCAAGCAATGTTTTCAAAAGAGGGACCAAATCTTATGAGCCCAGCGCTTACAAATAAACCTAATGTTATTCCAAAAATATATAAACTTAAAAATAATAGAAGCAGAGGAAAACCTAATTTTAAAATTGAAACTCCAAACAGGGGTGCAGTTAGAATAATTGCTGGTACCAGCCCAATCAAAGTTCTTATTAAAGCTGTAAATATTAAGGCAATAATTATTTCTTTGAGTTTTAAGGGAGCTATAAATAAATTTGTAAAATTTCTACTCCATATTTCCTCTAAAAATAACATATTAAAACTTATGCTTGATCTAAAAAGAATATCGTAAAGGATTGCACATGTGAGAATTACGCCAAGTGTGTTACTATAATAATTACTGTAAATTGAAAAAAATTTTGAAATAAAGCCCCAAAGAATTATTTGTATTGTAGGCCAATAGATAAGATCTAAAATTCTTGGTAAAGAACTTTTTATTAGAAAAAAGTGCCTTAAAAAAAGGCCATACATTTTATTAAGATTCATGTTTTTCTCTTGTAAGTTTTAAAAAAACTTCCTCTAAGTTTTTTCTACCATGTTTTTTTATCAATTTTTTTGGACTGTCTTGATCAATTATAATCCCATTTTTCATCATAAGAACAGATGAGCATAATCTTTCTACTTCAGCCATATTATGTGAGGCAAGTAAAATTGAAGCTTCTTTCTCTTTTTGATAATTCTCCAAAAAATTTCTTACAAAGTCCCCAGTTTCAGGATCAAGGGATGCAGTTGGTTCATCTAAAAGTAATACCGTTGGATCGTTTACAATTGATTTGGCAAGACTTACTCTATTTTTTTGACCTGAGGAAAGTTCACCAGTAATTTTGTGTATAATTTCATTAAGTCTAAGTTTTTCTGTAAGGTAATCAATTTTAGAACTAAGATTTTTTACATCATAAAGTCTGCCATATACCTCTAAATTTTGTTTGACAGTTAACTTTTTTGGCAACTCTATGTATGGAGAGATAAAATTTAGATTATTTAATAAATCAACTCTTTTAGCTTCAATATCTAATCCATTTATTAATACCTTTCCTTTTGTAGGTTTTAATAATCCCAAGATCATTCCAATAGTAGTAGTTTTTCCACAGCCATTTGGACCTAGAATTCCAATTATTTCATTTTTATTAATTTTGAACGAAATATTTTTTACAGCTTCTTTGTTATTATAAACTTTCGATAACTCAATTACTTCAAGTGGAGTGTACATTAAAATTTTGAGGCTCTTTTTAATCTATCATTTATAGTTTTGCCTAATCCTTTATTTGGAATTTTACTAACTGCAATAGATTTATGTTTATTTTTTTTTATTTTTCTCAGAGTACTATACAAATTTTTGGCAGCCTCTTTTAAATTTCCATTTTTAGATAAAAAATAGAAATTTGGCTGATTTTGTTTTAGCTTTTTAATTGATAGAAAAGCTTCTTTTTTATTAAATCTCTTAACATTAAGCCTTATTGGAATTCCAGGTGAATAATGAAGCTTCAATTGACCAGGTGAAGAGATCTTTGAAGGATTATCATTTATCATAATTTTTTTGTTTAAAATTTTTTCAATAGCTGAAATTTCAAGTCCTCCTAATCTTAATATATTTGGTTTTTTTCTGATATCAATTATTGTGGACTCAAGACCAACTGATGATTTACCACCTTCAAGCACATATTTTATTTTTTTTCCAAAATCATCTCTTACATCAGCAGAACTTACGGCACTTATTTTTGAAGATAGATTCGCACTAGGAGCAGCCAAAGGAAAATTAATCTTTTTTAATAATTTTCTTGCAACAGGGTGTTTAGGAAATCTAACAGCTAAAGTATTTTTCTTGTTAGTTACAATTTTAGAAATTCTTGAATTTTTTTTCAAATCTAAAATAAATGTAATAGGGCCGGGGCAAAATTTTTTATAAATTTTAAGAAAATCATTGTTAAAGTTACAATCATTCTTTAAAATTTGATAATTCAGGTAATGTACTATCAGAGGATTATTTTGAGGTCTTTTCTTAAGTTTATAAATTTTTTTACACGCTATATCGGAGTAGGCATTAGCTGCTAAACCATAAACAGTTTCAGTCGGTATTGCTACACACTCTCCTTTATTTAAGAGTTTTTGAGCTTTTTTAATATTTGCAAGATTAATTTTCATGTATTATCTGAGAGTATTATATGAAAGATAAAAATTTACCAAATGATTATAACTC
>NHKK02000013.1 GCA_002169475.2 Candidatus Pelagibacter sp. TMED239 | reverse complement strand
TTGAATATCACCGTTGGAAATAATTGATCCAATTCCTATAATTGACAACAACAGTCCAAGAATTTGAAAAATATTTGTTTTTTCAATTTTCATTAAAGACGAAAGAACAATTGTAGCCGCAGGAATAGCAGCTAACATTAGAACTGCATTTATTACTTGAGTATAATTTAGTGCAAAATAAACAACAGAGTTAAAAGTACTTATTGTTATTATTCCCATAAAACTAATAACAAGCCAATTCTTTTTAATATAAGGTAAATTCTTGTAAATTTCTTTATAAGTAAAAGGTATTAATATAAACCAAACTGAAATCCATCTAAAAACATTTAAGGTTAGCGGAGGAATTTCAAATAATGTGGCGAACTTTCCAACAATAAAATTACCTGACCAAAACAATGCTGCTAGTACTAGAAATAAATAAGCTAGATAATTTTTTGACAAAAAGCTCCTAATTAAATCTTGAAGAACTATAAGGAGATAGATCTAAATTTGTTTTTTCTTCCATTACAATTCCTGAAATAATTTTGCCCGTAATTGCTCCTAATGTCCACCCCAAATGATGGTGGCCAAAAGCATAAATTATATTTTTATTTTTTAAAGAAGGCCCCATAACTGGAAGGAAATCTGGTAATGTTGGTCGAAAGCCCAACCATTCATCTTCATGTTTTCCTAGTTGAGGTAATAATTCTTTCGCGCATCGAACTACATAATCAATTCTATTTTTTGATAAAGGATTTTTCAACCCACCAAGCTCAACTGTTCCAACAGCTCTAAGACCTTGATTCATTGGTGTCATACCAAAACCTCTATCAAGAAAAATTACTGGGCGCTTTATCAAATGGTCCATATCTTTAAAATGAACGTGGTAGCCTCTTTCTGTATCTAATGGAATATCCTCATTCAATTGATCGGTTAATGGTTTTGAGAAAGCTCCACATGCAATTACTGATTTTTCAAATTTATAATCGTCTGTATCAGTTTTAATTAAAGTTTCAGTATCGCTTATTTGTTTTAAACTTTTAACTTTCGATTTAACAAATTTACCTCCTCTTTTTATAAACCGTTCAAATATTTTCTTAGTTATGCCGTATGGGTCTCTTGCATGAATAGCATCCTCATAAAGTACCCCTTGGTGGAACACTGGGTTTAAATTTGGTTCTAAATCTATTATCTCATCTTGAGTTAAAAGTTTTTGCTTTATACCAAGCTCATCTCTTACTTTAATCTCTAAATTTCTACTTTTTAAATTATCTTTCGTCCAAATATAAATAATTCCTTTTCGTTCTACTAAATTAGTCATATCAATTTCTTGAAAAATTTCTTCATAAGCATCCATGGATAAATTTAAAATCTGATGCATATTTTTTGCTGTATGCATCATGGATTTTTTATTACAAGATTTAAGATAGCGAAGAATCCAAGGAATCATTTTAGGTATATAATTCCATTTTAGCGCCAAAGGTCCATATGAACTGAAAAGCATCTTAGGAACATCGTATAAAACGTCTGGTCTGTTTAATTGTAATACAGCATAAGGAGAAAAATGACCTGCGTTACCATACGAAGTCATCTTACCAGGGTCATTTTTATCAAAAATTGTAACTTGTATTCCTTTTTTTATTAATTGAAGGCCTATGCAAGCGCCCTGAATACCTGCTCCAATAATTCCAACTGATTTACATCTATAAGTCATACAGTGTTACTGTATTTATTATATTTGAAACTTTAAATGATTAATAGTGCGTTAGTTTATACTAATGCTTCTGTGTCTTTGTTTACTGTAGATGAAGGTTTGCCATTTTTTTTGGCCTTTTCTTCCTTTTTGCTTGATCTTGAGAATAAAAAGTCACCAACTGGTTTTGAATCTTTTTTACCTGCAGAAGAACTCTTTTTAACAAATCCCTCTATATCTGCTCCATCTTCGGTTCTAAGGTTATTTGAAAACTCAATGTCTCCTTTTACAACTCCCGTACTACCTATGACTACATTTAATGCGGAAATTTTACCGTCCAGATGTCCGTGTACCTCTACTCTATCTGCCTCAACTGTTCCAGAAATAGAACCAGTGTCTTTTATTACAACTTCACTCGAAATAACTGGACCTTTAATCAATCCGGCGATATCAATTGCACCAGAGCTGTTTACTGTTCCATCTATACTAACAGTTTCACTTATTAGAGACCTTTCGGTATCTTTTCTTTCTGTAAATATTTTATTTTTATTTGATCCAAACATTTTATATTTATTCAAATTTAACCACCTAAAAGTGTTATTAACAAGCTTTAATTTTAATAAAATTTAACCAAAATAGGTCGAATTTAGTTTACTGGAGTATCTTTATAAATCTTACAAGACATAACAATTCCTAGACCTAACATTATTGCCAACATTGAAGAGCCACCGTATGACATAATTGGCAATGGTGCACCCACAATAGGTAGTAATCCTAGTACCATTCCCATGTTCACTACAACATAAACGAAGAATGCACCTGCAAAACCGTAACAATACAGCTTTCCAAAATTACTTCTAGTTTGATGTCCAATTTTGACAATTCTAGATAAAATCAGACTATACAGTAATAAAATAAAGACTGATCCAAAAAATCCAAATTCTTCAGAAAAAAGGGTAAAGATAAAGTCGGTGTGTTTTTCAGGTAAAAAATCTAGGTAACTCTGTGAACCATTAAGGAATCCCTTTCCAAAAAGTCCACCAGAACCAATAGCAATTTTTGACTGAATTATCTGATATCCAGCTCCCAGTGGATCTCTGTCAGGATTTATAAAAGTCAAAATTCTTTCTTTCTGGTAGGGTTTTAAAAATGAAATAGCTATTGGAGCTAAAGCTAAAAAAATAATTGAAATGTAAGCAAAAAATTTGAATTTAATTCCTGCAAGGAAAGCAACTATGATTCCCCCTGCAACAATTAAAATCGCTGTTCCAAGATCCGGTTGACTCATGACAAGTAAAGCTGGGGCCGAAACACATATAAGTGGAAAAAACAAAAATTTAAATCTATTAACATCACTGACAGGAATTCTATGATAATATTTTGCTAAAAATAGAATTAATCCAATTTTCATCAATTCAGAGGGTTGTAAATTAATAACATAAAGATTTATCCATCTCTGCGATCCAGAGGAAGTTAAGCCAAAATATTTAACACCAAGCAACAAAAGAAAAAAAATAAAATAGATTGCTAAACTGCTTTGAAACCAAAATTTAATTGGAAAAAAAGAAATTAAGAGGAATAGAGAAAAAAAGACAAAAAATCTAAGTATGTGACTTTTTGTATGATAAGCAAAACTGCCTCCATCGGTTGAATACATTGCGAACATGCTGATAATCCCTAAAGTAAGAATTGAAAAAACTAAAATGTAATCTATAGAAAAAATTTTGTCTCTAAGGGTAAGATTTGATTGAATAGATCTAGAGGTAAACATTATATTTCATCTCCCAACTTATTTTTATTTATCATTCGTAACTCATGCCGCTCTAAAACTTTTTTTATAACTTTTTTTGCTATTGGTGCTGCTGCACTACTTCCTGTTCCACCATGCTCTACGACTACACTAATTGCATAACTAGGATTATCATATGGAGCAAAGGCGATGAAAAGAGCATGGTCCCTATCTAAATAATCTATTTCAGTTTGTTTAACTTCAGCTTCTCTTTGAGCTTCTGTAAATCTTTTAATTTGAGAGGAGCCTGTCTTACCTGCGAACGTAAATTCTTTTTTTGTTAATCTTGACCTATAAGAAGTTCCGCCAGGTTCATTGGTGGATGCAAACATAGCATCTTTTATAAAATTGATATTTTCTTGATTTCTAAAAAGTGGCTCAAGATTAAAATTTGAAACTAAAATATCAACAGGTAATGGAATGTTTGGATTGGAATTTTTGTATTCAATATATTCTTTTAAATTATTTTGATTCTTTTTAGTTGGATCAATTATTATTCTAGGCTTAATTTTATAACCACCGTTGGCTAATTGTGCAGTCATTAAACATAGTTGCATCGGCGTACTTAAAAAGTATCCTTGACCTATACCGCTGTGTAATGTTTCTCCTAAGTACCAGTTTTTTCCGATAAATTTTTTTTTCCATGCTGTATTAGGAACTACTCCTGATCTTTCCTCTAAAAAACCTTCTAAAGTTTTACTGCCTAAACCAAATTTTTTAGCCGTTACGGACAGTCTATCTACACCAAGTTTTCTAGCTATTTCATAAAAATAAGTATCACAAGATTGTTTAATTGCATCTCTCATGTTCATTGATCCATGTCCTTTTTTTTTTCCAACAGTGAAATTTCTCCCCATAAAAATCTATTGAGCCTTTACAAAAAACCGTAGACTTGGTGTTAGCGATATCATTATCTAGTGCGCTTAATGCAACAATAGTTTTAATAGTTGATCCAGGTGGATACAGTCCTGCTATTGCTTTGTTAGTTAAAGGTTTGTCCCTATGATTTAAAAGAAATTTCCAAGATTTGTTATCAATCCCATGAACAAAAGCATTAGGATCGTAATTGGGTGAAGATACCATTGTAATAACATCACCATTATAGATATCCATTACACATACTGAGGCGGCTAAGTTTTCAATCGTTTTTGCAGTAAACTCCTGAACATCTAGGTCAAGTGTGGTTTTGAAATTTTGTCCTGACTCACCTTTGTCTAACTCTATTTGACGTATTCTCTTACCAAACGCATTTACTTCGTATCTTTGAAATCCAACTTTACCAATTATATTTTCATCCAATTTGTATTCTAAACCTATTTTTCCAACGGAAATACCAGGTACCGACATATTTCTTAAGTATTCTTTTTTTTGTAAATCCTTGGAGCTGGCTTGAGAAACGTAACCAATTAAATGAGAAGTGGATTTATATGGATAAATTCTTGCTACAGAAACCACTGCCTCGACTCCTTGTAAATCATGTAAAAATAAATTAATCCTAGAAAATTCTGACCAAGTTAAATTATCTGAAACTATTATTGGTTCCCATGGTTTTTGTTTGGCCATTTTTCTCTTTAAAGAGAAAATTCTTTCATTAGACAAATTCAAAATATTTTGAATTCTGAAAAATAAACCCTCAATATTAGAGGCATTTTCTGGAGTTATATGAAGTTGATAAACTCTTTCATTAGAAGCTATTTCCCTGTCAAAATAATCTTTAATAATTCCCCTTTGAGGAGCCAGTCTCCATTCTCTAAACCTATTTTTGTCAGATAAAGTTCTATATTTTTTAGACTCATTGATTTGTAAAGATACTAATCTTCCAAAAATTCCTCCAAAAACAATAAATTTAGCCACTGTTAAAGTAAACATTCGTCTACTTATCATTTTGGATTTATTAACTGTTCCTTCGGTAAAATTAATCATTCTTAAGCCTTGAAATTATAGTTAAGTAAGGACCGAATAAAACCCAAAATAATGGATAAAAAATAAATGTAAAAAGAGAATTATAAAATATAACTGCATAAGAAATATTTAAATCAGAAAAATTTGATATTAAAACCAAGTTTACAAGTTGAGAAAAAAAGATTGCTAAAATAAAAGTAAACCAGTCAGTAAAAAATGTCATTTTTACAGTCACGCTTCTTATATACATCGCTACCAGTGCAGTAACTAAATAACCCAAAGCACTCAGTCCTAAAGGTAAACCCATTATTACATCATTAACTATTCCTGCAAAAAATATATGTCCATTACCTAATATGCTAGGATCTTTCATTACCCAGTAATAAACTATTATCAGCTGTAAATTAAATGACAAGATTTCAAAATAATTTGAAAAATGGGTATCGATTTCAGTTATTGATAAAAAATATAATAATATTAAAGGTCCTAAAGACAAAATTTTAAATTTTAAATTTTTATATAGTATTGCCATTTTAAAAGTTTTCTACCTCATCTGTATTTGTTAAAACTATATTTAAAAAAGATAGTTGATTAGGGTCTGAAAATAATTTTACTTTTGCAATTTTTTCTTCAAGAAAAATTTTACCTATTGGTATTCCGGCAGGAAATATACCGTCTTTACCTGAAGTAAAAACAGTTTTACCTTCCTCGACTTCAAAAAATTCTGGCAGATACTCTAAAACTGGACTCCTTTTTGCATTACCTACCAATATTGCTTGAGCAGCATCTGGTTCTAAAGTAACAGGTATCCTGCTATTTAAATCATTAAGCAATAAAACTCTTGAAGACAAATAATTTACTTCGACTGTTTTTCCCACAAGATAGTTACCATCCACAACTGGCATCCCTTTTTTAATCTGTGAGTTTTTACCTTTATTTATGATTACGGATTTTAAAAACGGACTGTCTTTATCTAATAATACTTTTGCTAGAACTGTTTCCTCTACTATTTCTGCGTCAGTCTCGATGAATTTTTGTAGGTTACGATTTTCAGATGAAAGGAATTGAGAATCAAATTCTTTATTTTTAAGCCTGCTTAACTCTTCTTTAAGGGTTTTATTTTCATCATAAATCGAAAAGTGAGTTTTGATTTTACCACCAGAATATTTTACAAAATGTATAGGAGAAGAAGCAATTGATGAAAATCTATAAATCCCATCTCTTAAAAAACTTCTTGTTGTATCTATCGCTTTGAATTTAATGGAGTCTAAAAAAAAAATTAAAAAAGATATGACAATTAGAAAGAATAAAGAAAATTTTTGTCTCGCTCCCTTTTTCAATAGGGCAGATCGTATTGCTATACCAAAATCATCTCTACTAGCTGACATTTAAACTTAATCTTTAAATTAATATTCAGATAACATTGTAGAGAATAGTTCTTCATTTTCTAATGCCTTACCTGTACCAACAGCAACACAAGAAAGTGGATCGTCTGCAATAGTTACTGGCAAACCTGTGTCTCTTGTTATCAATTTATCAATATTTCTTAAAAGAGAACCTCCTCCAGTTAAAACCAATCCCATGTCGACTAAATCGGCTGAAAGTTCTGGTGGTGTATTTTCTAAAGCTTCCTTTATGCCAGCCAACATTTGATTTAATACTGGCATTAAAGCTTCACATGCATCTTCTTCGCTCAAAGCTATTTCTTTTGGAGTTCCGGATCTAATGTCTCTTCCTTTCATTAAAAAAGTATTTGAAGAAGTAGGCACAGCTGTTCCTATTTCTTTTTTAATTTTTTCAGCTGTAGAATCCCCGATAAGTAAATTAAATTTTTTTCGCATGTAGTTGATTATAGATATATCCATTGCATCACCTGCTACTCGAAGAGATTTAGAATAAACTACTCCTCCTAAAGACATAACGGCTATTTCTGTTGTTCCTCCGCCAATATCGATAACCATCGAGCCGGTTGCTTCAGATATTGGTAAACCAGCGCCTATAGCGGCTGCGATAGGCTCTTCTATTAACTGAACTTTTCTAGCTCCAGCGGCTAAAGCTGAGTCTTGAATTGCTTTTCTTTCTACTGGAGTAGAGCCTGTTGGAACGCAAATCAATATTCTTGGATTTGCAAAAGCTGTTTTTTTATGAACTTTTTTAATAAAGTGTTTAATCATTTCTTCAGTAACTATAAAATCTGCTATTACACCGTCTTTTAAGGGTCTAATTGCCTGAATGTTTCCAGGAGTTCTTCCTAACATTGTCTTAGCTTCATCTCCCACAGCTAAAACTGATTTTTTTCCTCCCTCAGTTATTACCGCAACTACTGATGGTTCGTTTAGCACTACACCTTGACCTTTTAAAACAACAAGAGTGTTTGCTGTACCTAGGTCAATCGCCATATCTTGTGACCACATTGATGAGAAACCTTTTAATTTATCAAACATACTATATTCCTTTCATTTTTTGCTCTCCTTGACTAGACGTTAAAGAACTAGAACTAGGTGGAGCGGTTTTTTTTCTTTTAATTATCATCTTATTTAATGCATTTAAATAAGCATTAGCTGAAGCGACAAGTGTGTCTGTGTCTGCAGCTTGTCCAACTGTCGTTTTACCTTTTTCTTCAATTCGCACACTCACAGTTGCTTGAGCATCTGTACCTTCTGTAACAGCATGAACTTGATATAATTGAAGATTTACATCATGAGGATATAATTTTTTTATACATTTAAAAATTGCATCAACTGGACCGTCACCAATTTCAGATGCTTTTTTCATATCGCCATACACTTCTAAAGTCATATCAGCTTTTTGAGGTTCGCCAGTTCCAGCAAAAACCTTAAGAGACTTTAATTTAATAACATTTTCTTCTTTAATTAAACTATCATCTACTAAAGCCGCAATGTCTTCATCGTAAATATGTTTCTTTTTATCAGCAAGAATTTTAAATTTCCCAAATGCGGTTTGGATTACATCATCTGTAATTCCACTATAACCAAGATCACCTAATTTATCTTTAAAAGCATGTCTACCAGAGTGTTTTCCCATTACTAATGAAGTCTTTTTAACTCCTACACTTTCTGGTGTCATTATTTCATATGTATTTCTGTTTTTTAACATTCCATCTTGGTGAATTCCTGACTCATGAGCAAAGGCATTTTTTCCTACTATTGCTTTATTAAATTGCACAGGAAACCCAGTAGCATTAGACACAACTTTAGAAGCTTTGCTTAATAACTTGGTATTAATTCCAGTTGAAAAAGGCATTAAGTCAGGTCTTGTTTTCATTGCCATTACTATTTCTTCAAGGGCTGCATTCCCTGCTCTTTCACCTATTCCATTTATTGTACACTCGACTTGTCTAGCTCCAGCCGAAACTCCTGCTAAAGAATTCGCAACTGCTAAACCTAAATCATTGTGCGTATGAGTAGATAAAATCGCTTTATCAATATTTGGGACTTTATTAAACAATGTTTTAATAATTTTTGTGTATTCGGATGGAACAGTGTATCCTACTGTATCTGGAATATTAATTGTTTTTGCTCCACACTTGATTGCTAGTTCAACAGTTTTACACATAAAATCAATATCTGTTCTTGTTCCATCTTCACATGACCACTCGACATCATCAGTGAATTTTCTTGCATAAGTTACATGTTCTTTGATTGACTCTGTTACCTCTTCTGGAGTTTTGTTTAATTTATGCTTCATATGAAGTGCGCTCGTAGAAATAAAAGTGTGAATTCTAAATCTTTTAGCTCCTTTTAAAGACTCATAGCATGCATCGATATCTTTTTTTGTATGTCTTGATAGTCCAGCAGGAATTGAATTTTTTAAAATTTTGCTAATTGCAGTAACAGCCTCAAAATCACCAGGAGATGCTATTGGAAAACCTGCTTCTATGACATCTATACCAAGCTCATCAAAAATTCTTGAGATTTGAATTTTTTCTTCTAAACTCATAGATGCACCAGGTGATTGCTCACCATCTCGCATAGTTGTATCGAAAATTACTACTCTATTTTTATCGCTCATATATTGAATGTGCATATTACAAGCAAAACGTGAATATGCAAATACTTATGTATAAATCAGTTTATTTTTTTGATCAGATTGGGTTAATTCTTGTCTTTGTCGACCAATTTATTTTTACCAATCCATGGCATCATAGCTCTTAGTTCTTTACCCACTTTTTCAATAGGATGATCAGCTAAATCTTTTCTCATTTTTAGGAAATTTTTTTGTCCTGACTTATGCTCGTCCATCCATTGTTTGGTAAATTTACCAGATTGAATATCTTTAAGAACTTCTTTCATTTTTTCTTTTGTTTTGCTATCAACAATTCGTTTGCCAGACACATATTCCCCATACTCTGCAGTGTTAGATATAGAATAGTTCATGTTTGCAATACCGCCTTCATAAATTAGATCTACAATTAATTTTACTTCATGAAGAGTTTCAAAGTAAGCCATCTCGGGTGGATAGCCAGCTTCTGTTAAAGTTTCAAAACCATTTTTAATTAGCTCAACTAAACCTCCACAAAGAACTGTTTGCTCTCCAAATAAATCTGTTTCGCACTCATCTTTAAAAGTTGTTTCGATAATACCTGCTTTTCCACCACCTACAGCTGAAGCATAGGACAAAGCTAACTCTTTTGCTTTGCCAGAACTGTCTTTATGTATAGCCATAAGACAAGGAACCCCTCCACCTTTTTGATATTCACTTCTTACAGTATGCCCAGGTCCTTTAGGAGCAACCATAAAAACATCTAAATCTTTTCTTGCATTAATTAAATCAAAATGAATATTTAAACCATGAGCAAAAGCTAAACTTGTCCCTTCTTTCATTCTTTGTTCGATATGATTTTTGTAAATTTCAGATTGAAGTTCATCAGGGGTTAACATCATAACAACATCAGCCCAAGCTGCGGCATCGGACAATGTCATTACTTTTAATCCTGCACTTTCTGCTTTTTTTATACTTGATGAACCTTCTCTTAAAGCTACTACAACTTCTTTTACACCACTATCTTTTAAGTTTAATGCATGAGCATGTCCCTGGCTTCCGTAACCAAATATAGCAACTTTTTTATCTTTAATTAAGTTAGGTTTCGTATCTTTATCGTAATATGTTTTCATAATTTTTTAATTAAATATTTTTGCACCTTTTGTCATTGCTACTGAACCTGTTCTAGAGGTGCTTATAAGGCCATATCTTTTTAAATCAAGAGCTAATTTATCAATTTCTGCCCTAAGAGCAGTAACTTGTATTACAAAAGATTTTTTTGTTTTATCCAAAACTACTAGATTGAATTTTTTACACATTTTTTTTATTTTTTCTTGTTTTTTTGAATTTGCAATCATCTTAAATAATGCAAGTTCTCTAAATAAAATATCTTTTTCACCACTTTTAAAGTCAGCTACTTTATGGACTGGAATAAGCTTTTTTAATTGTAAATTTATCTGCTCAATTACTTGTGGTGTTCCTTCTGTTACAATTGTAATTCTTGATATATGTTTTTTTTTATCTACCTCAGCAACTGCTAACGACTCAATATTGTAACCTCTGCCAGAAAATAATCCTGCTATTCTTGCAAGTACACCTGCTTCATTATCTACCCAGACAACAATTATATGACGTTCAGTTTTACCAATTTTACCAGGAATACTATATGCTGATTTTGATTTTGGCATTAGACTAAAATCTTTCCTTCATCAGAAATTTCTTCATCCTCTTCTGGTCCTAAAATCATTTGGTTATGCGGTTTTCCTGATGGTATCATTGGGAAACAATTTTCTGATTTATCCACCACACAATCAAATATTACTGGCTTTTGAACACCAATCATTTCTTTAATCTTTTCATCTAATTCATCTGGTGTTTTAGCTCTAATACCAACGCAACCGTATGACTCTGCAAGCTTAACAAAGTCAGGAAGGGCTGCTGTATAGCTTTCAGAATAGTTTTTTTCATGCAAAAGTTCCTGCCATTGTCTCACCATACCCATATATTCATTGTTTAAGATAAATATTTTTATTGGTAATCTATACTGAACTGCTGTCGACATTTCTTGCATAGTCATTAAAACTGAGGCTTCACCAGCTATATCAACAACTAATTTCCCTGGATTTGCTATTTGAACACCGATCGCTGCTGGAAGTCCATAACCCATTGTTCCTAACCCACCAGATGTCATCCATCGATTAGGTTTATTGAATTTGTAATGTTGAGCTGCCCACATTTGGTGCTGGCCAACTTCAGTGGTAATAAAAGTATCTTGACCTTTTGTTAATTCATAAAGT
>NHKK02000037.1 GCA_002169475.2 Candidatus Pelagibacter sp. TMED239 | reverse complement strand
GGGTAAAATTAAGACTAATATGATTTATGAATTTAGTTAAGTCAACAGGGACTTTTGGTTTTTATACTATAATCAGTAGATTACTTGGTTATTTGAGAGATGTACTAATTGCAATTTTTCTTGGTACAAGCATTTTTGCAGATGCTTTTTTTGTAGCTTTTAGAATCCCTAACACTTTTAGAAGATTATTTGCAGAGGGAACATTTAACGCAGCATTTGTTCCAAGCTATGCCTCTGAGTCATTAAAAAGTAAATCAAAATCAAATATTTTTGCTAACGAAATTTTTAACTTATTATTTTTAAGTCTTTTATTTTTAGTTTTGTTAGCTGAAGTTTTTATGCCAGTTTTTGTGAGTTTTATCGCACCAGGATTTGTCGAAAATAATGAAAAAATTGAACTTGCCATAGATTTAACCAGAATAACATTTCCATTTTTATTATTTGTAAGTTTATCATCTTTTTTTGGTGCAATATTAAATTCTCATAATAAATTTGCTGCTGCCTCAGGTGCACCCATAATCCTTAATTTAGTTTTAATTGGTATTTTATTTTTTGGTAAATATTTGAATGATAAACTTATTTATTATTTATCTTATGGAGTGTCTATTGCTGGTTTTCTACAACTAATCTTTCTTTATAAATTTGTTAATAAATTTCATTCGTTTAGATTTAATTTTAATTTAAAAATAAATACTAAAGTAAAACTTTTTTTTAAAAAACTTTTACCAAGCATTTTTTCATCAGGTGTCACCCAAATTAATATTTTAGTAGGCACTATTATTGCATCTTTTCAAGCCAGCGCAGTGTCCTATTTGTATTATGCAGATAGAATTTACCAAATAAACTTGGCGATAGCAGGGATTGCTATTGGGGTAGTTGTTTTACCTCAGCTCTCTAAACATGTTTATTTAAGAAAAAAAAATAAGATTTTAGAAATTCAAAATAAAGCACTAGAGTTAAGTATGTTTTTAAGTTTGCCAGCATCTATCGCCTTATTAATTGGTTCAGAGGAAATTATTTCAGCATTATTTGGATATGGCTCTTATAGCAAAGAAGCAGTGTCAAATTCAGCAAAAGCCCTTTATTTTTTTAGTTTTGGTTTGCCTGCTTTTGCTCTCATCAAAGTTTTTTCAACTTTTTTCTTTGCAAACAATGATACTAAGACACCTTTTTATATTTCATTAATTTCTGTAATTTTAAATATTGTTATAAGCCTTTATTATTTTAAAAGTATTGGTTTTATAATTATTCCGATAGCCACATCTATTTCTTCTTGGTTTAATTCAATTGTATTATTCATTTATTTAAAGAAAAAAGATTTATTTAAATTTAGTAAAGTTTTTTTTAATAAATTATTTAAAATAATTTTAGCATCAGTTATTATGGGAATATTTTTTAACTATTTAATTTCAATTTTCCAAAATCAATTAAGTTATGAGTATAATTTTAAATCATTTTATTTGATTTTTTCTGTATTCTTAGGTTTAGTTTTCTTTTTATTAATTTCTTTTTTTATCAAAGCTTTTAATTATAAAGATCTTCAATTAAAGTACTAGTCTATGAAAAAAAAAATTTTCTCAGGAGTACAACCAACTGGCAACTTACATTTGGGTAATTATTTAGGTGCAATAAAAAATTTTGTTGAATTAAATAATGATAATAAAAATGAATGTGTTTTTTGTGTTGTTGATTTACATGCAGTTACAGTAGCTCAAGATCCAATGCAATTAAGAAATAATATTCGAGAAACAGTTGCAACATTTTTAGCAAGTGGAATAGATCCAAAAAAAAGTATAATTTTTAATCAATCAAAAGTTAGTGCTCATTCTGAAGCAGCTTGGATACTTAGCTGCGTTGCTAGAATGGGTTGGCTAAATAGGATGACACAGTTCAAAGAAAAGGCTGGAAAGGAGAAAGAGAAAGCTAGTATTGGTCTTTATTCTTATCCAGTACTAATGGCTGCAGACATTTTGTTGTATGATGCAACACATGTGCCAGTCGGTGATGATCAAAAACAACATTTAGAATTATGTAGAGATATTGCTCAAAAGTTTAATAATGATTTCAAAGTAGATAACTTTTTTGTATCACCTGAGCCATTAATTCAAAAAGAGTTTTCAAGAATTATGAGTCTTAAAGATGGTACAAAAAAAATGAGTAAATCAGAATTATCAGATTTAAGTAGAATAAATTTAACTGACGAAAAAGATCAAATTATTAATAAAATTAAAAAAGCTAAAACTGACACTTTACCATTACCATCAACCGTTGATGAGCTCAATAGTAGACCTGAAGCAAAAAATCTGATTGGTATTTATTCGAGTTTAACTGGTTTAAATTTAGAAAATACTGTGAAAAAATTTTCAGGACAAAATTTTTCAGCGTTTAAAGAAAATTTATCTGAGGTATTAGTAGAGAAAATTGCTCCTATTTCATCTGAAATTAAAAAACTGCTCAATGAAAAAATTTATCTTGATGAAATTCTTGTGGAAGGTTGTAAAAGAGCTGAAACTATATCTGCTGAAAAAATAAAAAAAATTCATGATATTATGGGTTTTTAAAAAAAATTTTTATTATCAAGTTTAAATTTTGTAAATATTGACTATATATAGATAATGTTTGTGCAAACTGAAATTACTCCAAATCCAAATTCAATTAAATTTTTACCGGGTAAGCCTGTTTCTAATTCTGGTTCATTTGAAATAACTAAAAAAGATAATACTAGCAGTGAATTGATTAGAAATTTACTTTCAGTGAATGGAGTAGAAGGTATTTTCTTAGGCAAAGATTTTATATCTATCAATAAATATGACGATACTCCTTGGGATGAAATTAAACATATTATAATTTCGTTAATTAACGATTTTTATGCGAATGGGAATGAATGCGTAATTGAAAAGAGCTTAGATGAGGAAAAAGGAGATTTAAAAGAAATTGAAAAAAGGATTGTTAAAATTTTAGATCAAAAAATAAGACCAGCAGTAGCTAAAGATGGTGGCGATATAAAATTTAGAGAGTTTAAAAATGGCATTGTGAAAGTTCAATTACAAGGCAGCTGTTCTGGCTGCCCAAGTTCTACAATGACACTTAAACAAGGTGTGCAAAATCTTTTGTGTCATTATATTCCAGAGGTTAAAGAAGTTGAGGCAGTTTAGGTAAAATGAAAAAAAAATTCTATAATCATAAACTTAATGTATTAAAAATATTTGATCAAAGGAACTTAGGGTCTATCCCTAGAATTTTTCTAAGTTCTTTATTGGTAATTTTCTTTTTTTACTCGATGCCTATTTTTATTAATTTTGCTTTCAAACAAAAATTGGAATATCAAAATAATTCGAAAAAAATATTGGCTTATACATTAAATAATGGTGGGAATAATAAGTATGATGAAAATAAAGTTTTGAATGAAAAAGATTTATTAGTAGATATTTTTAGTCTTAATGATTTAGAGACAGATACTGTTCGATTAGATGCATCAACAATAAAACAATTATTTGAAGATACAAATTATACTCTTGACGATGTGAGAAATAAAAAATTAGTTAAACCAGTTGCTCTAACATTACTGCCTAACGAAATTAAGATGATCGAAAATACAAAAAAAAGAAAAGAATTTTTCATTCAAATTGTCTTACCACTAATTTTAAAAGAAAATAATAATATTAAGATAGATAGGAAAAGACTTTTTAGTATAATTAATAAAAGTAATAACAGTAATTTAGAAAAAAAATGGCTTGAAAAAAAATATAAACAATACGGCATTCCCTCTAAAGATTTATCAATTTTAAAAATAAGAATGGATGAAGTTCCTGTTTCACTGGCACTTGCTCAAGCTGCTAAAGAAACTGGCTGGGGAACTTCTCGATTTGCCCAAGAAGGTAATGCGTTATTTGGACAGTGGACATGGTCTGGTGAAGGTTTAAAACCGAAAGATGCAGATCAAGATGAGGGTCATAAAGTAATGAAATTTAACGTATTGCAAGCATCTGTTAGAGCATATCAAAGAAATTTAAATACCCATAAATCATACAAAGATTTTAGAAAAGCTAGAGCTGAACTTAGGGATCAAGGATTATCTTTAGACAGTTTAGTTTTATCCGAATTTTTGAAAAATTATGCTGAAACTGGTAATCAATATGTTGAAGTTTTGAAAAAAATTATTACCCAAAATAATTTGAAAGATTTTGATGATGCAAAATTACTTCCATCAAGTATTGAGTTAGAAAGTTTGATTTAGTTTGGTCTTATTGTAAATTGAGTACCAAACCAACGCCATTTACCTTTATCATTTAATGAACAATTAATTCTTCCTCTTCTAGGTATAAATGGTTGTTTAAAAATAATAGTCATAGTACTACCACTAAACTTCAAATCTGATTTTTTCCAATCACCCCCATCATTAGAATAACAATTTATATTTTTAATATTTTTTTGGTTTTCAAAAAATTGCACAATTAATTTTGGAGGATTATCATTATCACTTAATTTTTTTTCTTCAGGTTTAAGAAACTCATATTCTAAAGGACTGTAATTAATTAAGGATTTAAATCTTTTTAATTCGCCGTATTTTTCATTTATAGGAAATCTGGGTAGTTCAAATTTATCTTTATTTATATCGATTACACCTGAATGTTGACCAAAAGCAATTTTAAAATTATCTTTGATATATTGCTTCATATAAAGAGAATATTCTCCAAAAGGATATGAAAAAATTAACGGAGAATAACCAAGCTTATCTTTAAAAATTTTTGTTGAAGTCTCTATATCATTAATAAATTCTGTTTCATTCATATCGATTAAATATTCATGAGTATGTGAATGATGACCAATATACCCATATTCAGAGTTTTCAATTTCTTTAATTTCATCCCAATTCATATATCCATTTTTCCCCACAGGTTCAGTTGATACAAAAAGAATGAATGGAATTTTATTTTTTTTTAGGTAAGGCCATGCTTCATTATAAAAAGATTTAAATCCATCATCTATAGTGATTAAAATTTTTTTATTATCTTTTGGTTTGTCGAATTCCTCAATTAAAAATTTTGGATTATAAAAATTGTAATTAAGTTTTTTTATTATGTCTATTTGATCACGAAAAACATCCATGTTTATATTTGTAGAGGGATATTTGTTTTCATTAAATCGATGATACATTAAAGACAAAATACCTTTATCATTTGAATAGTATTTACTATTATTCTCTTCTGAATTAGAATTAACTAAAATCAATAATTGTAAAATGAACAAACTTATAATAGATGCTGCTAAGGATAAAATTTTTTTCATGATTATTTTTAAAGATATTAATCATTATATCACACATGAAAATACAAAAATGAATTTTGAAAAAATGATAGTATTGATTGAAGAATTTTTACTTTCAAAAAACATGAAAATAAATGATATTTCCGAAATATACGTGAATAGAGGTCCAGGTAGTTTTGCAGGAATTAGAAACTCGCTATCAACAATTAAAGCAATTCATTTAGTAAAAAAAATTGATTATTATTGCTACAGTTTTCAAGATTTTAAAGGTATTGAAGAGGTAAAATATGAAAATATTCCCATTCTATGCGACAAATTTAAAATTAAAAAAAATTTGATTAATCCTATTTATATAAGTTAAAATTAAATATGTCAGATACAATAGAGCAAAAATGTTTGTCCAAAGGAGTAAAACTAACTGAACAAAGAAAAATAATAGCTAAAGTTATTTCAGAGTCCAAAATAGAATATGGTGTGTCTGATCATCCTGATGTAGATGAACTTTATAATCGTGTTTCAAAAATTGACCCAAAAATAAGCATAGCGACAGTTTACAGAACTGTTAAATTATTCGAGGAAGCTGGCATATTAACAAAACATGATTTCAAAGGTGGTAAAGCAAGATACGAGGCAATGATTGAAAGTCATCACGATCATTTAATTGATATAAAGACGGGAGAGATAATAGAATTCGTTGATGATGAAATAGAAAAATTACAGAAAAAAGTTGCTGAAAAATATGGTTACACATTGGTTGATCATAAATTAGAATTGTATGGGGTTAAGAAAAAATCTCAATAAATGAATCAAAAAATTTTTATTAAAACTTTTGGGTGTCAGATGAATGAATATGATTCAAATCGTATTTACGACACAGTAAAAAAAATTGGTTATGATAAAACAGAAAATTATGAGGACGCTAATTGTTATTTATTAAACACTTGTCATATTAGAGATAAAGCTAAAGAAAAAGTATATCACGAAATTGGAAGAGTAAAAAAAATTTTTAGGTCAAAAAAAAAACCGTTAGTTATTATTGCAGGATGCGTTGCCCAGGCAGAAAATCAAGAAATGTTAAGACGAGAGCCATATATAGATTTAGTAATTGGACCTCAATCATATCATAAAATTAATGATACGATTCTTAATTTCATTGAAAAAAAGAAAAAAATTGAACAAACTGATTTTGATCCATTTTCTAAGTTTGATTACTTAAGTAAAATTAATAATGAGTCTGGAAAAGTTTCTTCTTATTTAACTATTCAAGAGGGTTGTGATAAGTTTTGTCATTTTTGTGTAGTGCCATATACAAGAGGTCCAGAATATTCAAGACCTTTTAATCAAATCATAGACGAGGCAAAATATTTGGTTGAAAATGGAACTAAAGAAATAATTTTATTAGGTCAAAATGTAAATGCTTATAAAAATGAAAAATTTAAATTGTCAGATTTAATATTAGAAATTGAAAAAATTCCAGAATTAGTAAGAGTTAGATACACAACTTCTCATCCAAAAGATATGACTGAAGATCTTATTGATATCTATAAACATACAAAAAAATTGATGCCGCTGATTCACTTGCCTGTTCAAAGTGGATCAAATAAAATTTTAAAGCTCATGAATAGAAAGCATACTGTGGATGAATATTTAAAAATATTCGATAAACTAAAAGAAATAAATTCAAATATAGAATTTTCAAGTGATTTTATTATTGGTTATCCAGGTGAGGAAGATAAAGACTTTAAAGATACATTAAATTTAATTAAAAGAATAAAATTTATTAACTCGTATTCATTTATTTTCAGTCCGAGACCAGGAACAGTGGCAGCAGATTTGGAACTAATAGAAAAAAAAATTTCAATGGAGAGATTAGAAAAGGTTCAAAATTTATTATTTGAAAATCAAATTAGAATGAATAAATCTTTAGAGAATAAAAATGTAAATGTTTTAGTCGAGAATTTAACTGATGATAGAGCCCAAGTTTTCGGTCGCTCTGAATATATGACATCAGTTATATTTAATGGTAAAAAGAATGATATTGGAAAAATAACAAAAGTTAAAATTGAACAAAGTAACAGAAGTACTTTATTTGGAGAAAAAACTAATAGTTTAAATCAAAAGGTAGCTTAACAATTGAGTAGTTCTATAAAAAAAAATATTAATTCATCATTAAAATTTGTTTATTCAGATAATGACTCTCTAAGTGTTATTTTTCATGACAACGATTTATTAATGGGTGTAGTTGGAGAGTTTAATAAAAATTTAAAAGAACTGGAAAAAATTACTCAATCAAATTTATATTCTAGAGGAAATTCAATATTAATTAAATCTAATACCAAAAACAATGAGTTGGTTAAAAATGCCATACAATTTTTAGCAAATCAATTTATTAATAATGGATGTATAGAAAATAAAGATATAGTTTCATCTGTAGATAATTTTATGATTAATGAAAAAGTAAAAAATAATAATGTAACAGATATTATTAAGACACCAAAAAAATCTATAATTCCAAGATCAGAAAAACAAAAAGAATATGTAAGAGCTTTAAGACAAAGTGATATAATTATCTCTGCTGGTCCTGCTGGAACAGGAAAAACTTTTTTAGCAGTAGCAGTGGGTCTGACCATGTTATTAGAAAAAAAAATTGAAAGAATAATCTTATCACGACCAGCAGTTGAAGCAGGAGAACGTCTAGGTTTTTTGCCTGGTGACATGAAAGAGAAAGTAGATCCTTATTTAAGACCATTATATGACTCTCTTTATGATCTTTTTGATTTTGAAAAAATTCAAAGGATGATTGAAATTGGTGATATTGAAATCGCGCCGCTAGCATTTATGAGAGGCAGGACATTAAAAAATTCCTTTGCTATTTTAGATGAAGCACAAAATGCAACTGATACACAAATTAAAATGTTTTTAACGCGTATTGGTGAAAATTCAAAGATAGTAGTTAATGGAGATCCAACACAAATAGATTTACCTAATAAAAGTATGTCAGGTTTGATCAGGGCTAAAGAGCTTTTAGGACATTTAAATGAAATAGCAGTTGTTGATTTTGATCATTTAGATGTTGTTAGACACCCATTAGTATCAAAAATAGTAAAAGCTTATTCAAAAAATGATTAATATTAATGTCTTCTCTGATGAGAAGGCTTGGTCTAAAAGATTAAAAAAAAAAGAATTATTTTTTAAGAAAATTTGTAAATCATTTCCTTCAAAATATCAATTTTTAAATAAACAAGTGAGCCTTACGTTATTACTCTCAAATAATAAAAAAACTAAAAAACTAAATAAAGATTTTAGAAATAAAAATAGAACAACAGATATTTTATCATTTCCGTTTAATGAAAAGAATAAAATTTCAAAAAAAACTTATATCGGAGATATAATAATAAGTTACAATTTTGTTGATAAACCAAGATCACAAAATTTGAAAATTTTTAAGGATAAGTTAATTAAAATTTTTATACATGGATTTCTTCATCTATTGAATTTTAATCATAAAAAAAATAAAGATTATAAAATTATGTTGAAAGAGGAAGATTTTATATACCAATCTGTAATTTCAAAATTAAATTAATTTGAATAAAAAATTACATATTGAAGCAATATTTTTGATTTTATTAGGGGCAATTACCTCATTAAGTTTACCACCATTAAATTATTTTATAATAAATTTTTTTACATTTAGTTCATTCTTTATATTTTTGTTTAAAAAATTTAATCTGCACAATAATAAAAAACTTTTTTTTATTTACGGATGGTTTTTTGGTTTTGGATATTTTTTGAGTAATTTATATTGGATATCGATTTCTTTAACCTTTGATCAAAACTTTGAATTTTTAATCCCATTAACAATAATTTTAATACCTGCTTTTCTAGCTTTATTTTATGGTTTAGTTTCTTTCTTTTTTTTACTTCTAAAACCAAAAAAAATTATAAGTTCTTTTTTAATTTTTTCTTTAATCTTTGGAGCTTTAGAATTTATACGAGGATCAATTTTGACTGGTTTTCCATGGAATTTAATAGCTTATAGTTTTTCAAATCAACTTGAACTTTTAAGTATAACTTCTCTAATAGGAACTTATGGTTTTAACTTATTTTGCATTTCCTTGTTTACTAGTCCAGCAATATTCATTTTAAGAGATACAAATAAAGATATAGGTATTATTATTTTTTTCCTTACAGCAGTATTGATTTTTTATATTTATGGAACTTTTTATAAAGAAAAATTTGATAAAACTCTTGAAAAAAATTTTGATTATAAAATAAGGGTTATTGGTTCAAATATAAGTCTTGATAGGTTTTATCAAAATCTAGACACTACCTCGGTTATTCAAGACTTAATCAAGTTAAGCGATCCTAATGTTAAAGATAAAACTATTTTTATATGGCCCGAAGGAATTATTCCAAATATTTCACAAGAAGAATTGACTCAATTTAGTTCATTATTTGATAAGAGATTTAATAAAAATCATTTATTAATTGCTGGAACAAATAATTTTTCTGAAATTAATGGTGAAAAAAAATATTACAATTCACTTACTGTTTATGATTATAAGCTAAAAATATTAAATTCTTATAATAAGATTAATTTAGTACCATTTGGTGAATTTTTACCTTTTGAAAATATTCTTAGAAGCATTGGTATGAAATCTTTAACTAATAATTATCAACCTTTTTCAAGAGGAGATCGAAGAAATATTATTAAGATAAATCATCAGGATTTTTTATTAAAGATATTGCCTCTAATTTGTTACGAGATTATTTATTCAGGTAAATTATTTAAAGACTCTGATTTTGATTTAATTATAAATATTTCTGAAGATGGGTGGTTTGGTCAATCGATTGGTCCTAAGCAACATTTTGCTCATAGTATTTTTAGAGCAGTAGAAAGTGGGAAATATTTGATTAGATCATCAAATAATGGTATTGCAGCAATAATAAATCCTCTAGGTAAAATTGAAAAAATTATAAATTTTGGTCAATCAGGATATGTTGATCTTGAAGGTAGCAAAAGTATACAACCAACGACTTTTTCTAAGTTTGGAAATAAAATATTTTTAATGTTAATTTTGTTGTATATTTTTTTAATATTTTCATTTAATAAATTTAAAAAATGAGCAATCTTAAAAATTATCTTTTTACAAGTGAGTCAGTATCTGAAGGCCATCCAGATAAAGTTTCAGATAGAATTTCTGATATGGTAGTTGACAGCTATCTATCAAGCGATCCATTTTCAAGAGTTGCATGTGAAACACTTACTACAACAAATAAAGTTGTTTTAGCTGGAGAAGTAAGAGGGCCAGAGATTAAAAAGGATGAATTGATAGAAAAAGTTAGAAACTGTATTAAAGATATTGGCTATGATCAAAAGGGTTTTACTTGGAAAGAAGCAACAAAAATAGAGAGTCATTTACATTCTCAATCAGCTGATATTGCAATGGGGGTTGACCCTTCAGGTAATAAAGATGAGGGAGCAGGTGATCAAGGAATAATGTTTGGTTATGCATGTAATGAAACAGACGAATTAATGCCGGCACCGATTCATTATTCGCATAAGATTTTAAGATTAATGGCAGAAGATAGAAAGTCTGGAAAACTTAAAAATATTGAACCAGATTCTAAAAGTCAAGTTACTTTCGAGTATAATGATGGAAAACCAACTAAAGTTAAGTCTGTAGTAGTATCATCCCAACATTCTTCAGATGTAAGTCAAAAGCAAGTCAAAGATTTATTAAGACCTTACTTAATAAAATCTATTCCAAAAGATTTTCTTAAAGGATTTCAAGAAGAGGAGTTTTATGTAAATCCTACAGGAAATTTCGTAATAGGTGGTCCTGATGGAGATTGTGGTTTGACAGGACGAAAAATTATAGTTGATACATATGGTGGTGCAGCACCTCATGGTGGAGGCGCTTTTTCAGGGAAAGATCCAACAAAAGTTGATAGATCCGCCGCTTATGCAGCAAGATATATTGCTAAAAATATTGTTGCCTCAAAAATATCCGATAAATGTTTAATCCAATTGGCTTACGCTATAGGTATTTCAAAACCTTTATCAATTTATGTGGATTTATTTGATAATGATTTTGATAAAAAAAAATTTGTTGTTGAAAAAATAGAAGAAAATTTTGATTTAAGTCCAAGGGGAATTAGAGAGATGTTAGAATTAAATAAACCAATTTATGAAAAAACAGCAGCATATGGTCATTTTGGCAGAAAGCCAGAAGGGGACGGTTCATTTTCGTGGGAAAAAACTGATAAAATCGACGTTTTTTTTAAATAGTTTCTGTTGAATAAAAAAAAAACTTTACTATATTTAACTCACATCATTGAATTACAAAATGGGCATTAGCCCATTTTTTTTTGGAGTAAGCAAAAAAATGTTAAACAAAAGAGCTGATAAACTTGAACTATTAAGAATTGCTGAAGCTGTAGCTTTAGAAAAATCAATAGATAAAGAGTTAATAATTAGTTCAATGGAAACTGGAATTGCTAAAGCGGCTAAATCAAAGTTTGGTCAGGATAATGAAATTAAAGTTTTAATTGATAGGGATAATGGCAATATAGAACTTTACAGAAAATTAATCATCTCAGAAAATCCTGAAAATTCAAATACTGAGATTAAGCTAGAAGATGCTATAAATCTCAATGAGCTAAATAAAGACAAAAAAGTTGGAGAAGAAGTTTTGCAACCTTTACCATCTTTTGACTTTGGAAGAATAGCTGCGCAAACAGCAAAACAGGTAATTAGTTTTAACGTAAGAGAAGCTGAAAGAGAAAGACAATTCAATGATTTTATAGATAAAAAAGATACAATATTGAGTGGAATAGTTAAAAGATTAGAATTTGGAAATGTTATAGTTGATCTAGGAAGAACAGAAGCTATTGTTCAAAAGAACGAATTAATTCCAAGAGAAAATATTAAGGCTGGAGACAGAATAAAAGCTTACTGTTATGATGTAAGAAGAGAACAAAGAGGTCAACAAATTTTTCTATCAAGAGCCCATCCTAAATTTATGGAACAACTATTTGTACAAGAAGTTCCTGAAATATATGATGGATTGATTGAAATCAAATCTTCATCAAGAGATCCAGGCAGTAGAGCTAAAATTTGTGTTAAAGCGGTCGACACCTCATTGGATCCAGTAGGAGCTTGTGTTGGAATGAGAGGATCAAGAGTTCAAGCAGTAGTAAATGAATTACAGGGAGAAAAAATTGATATCGTAAATTGGTCAGAAGATATAGCAATTTTAGTTTCGAATGCATTATCACCAGCAGAAGTGCAAAGAGTTAATGTTGATATTGAAAGAAAAAAACTTGATGTAATTTTAACAGAAGAAAATTTGAGCAAAGCGATTGGTCGAAGAGGTCAAAATGTGAGATTGGCTACAAAACTAATAAATTATGAAATTAATATAATGACTGATCAAGAAGACTCTGAAAGACGACAGTTAGAATTTAAAGAAAAAACAGACAACTTTGTAAAAAATTTAGAACTAGACGAAACTCTAGGACAATTATTAGTTGCCGAAGGTTTTTCAAATATTGATGACATCAAAGATAGTTCTGTAGACAATTTGATAAAAATTGAGGGAATTGAAGAAGATACTGCAAAAGCTTTAATTGAAAGGGCAAAAGAATTTTACCAAAAAGATCAGGAAGATATTTCACAGAGAATAAAAGATTTAGGATTAGCAGACAATTTAATAAACCTTAAAGGATTAACTCCCGGAATGTTAGTTACCCTTGGTGAACAAAAAATTTTAAACCTAGAAGATTTTGCTGATCTAGCTTCTGATGAGTTAACAGGTGGTTTTGATGTTGTTAAAGGTGAAAAAATAAGAATTCAAGGATATTTAGAGGACTTTGCTTTGTCAAAAGAGGAAGCAGATAACCTAATTATGTCAGCAAGAAATATAATTTATAAAGATTGAGGGATGATAAATGGAAAGCAAAAAAACAAAACTTACAATTTCTGGCAGTCCCAAGAGGTCTTATAAAAATATTGAAACAACAAAATCTCAAGGAAAAAAAACAGTTATAATTGAAAAAAAAACTGTAAGAGTTTCAGATAAAATTGGATCAAATAAATCTTTCGGGTCTAAGTCATCTTCGGCTAATTTTAAATATGGATCTAATTTAAAGCCTAACCTTTTGTCTAAAACTTCAGCTACTCCCTCAAATTTTGAGAGAAGAAAGCTTGCTGAACAAAGAGCTACAAAGAAAATTAAAGGTGACAATGACAATGATAAAAAGACTAAATTAGTAGGAAATAAAAGGCAGGTTAAGCTTACAGTTTCAAGAGCATTAAGTGATGAAATAGAAACTAGAGAAAGAAGTTTAGCATCTGTAAAAAGAGCAAGACAAAAAGAATTAAAAAACGTTAACAAAGAAGAAATTAAAGAAAATTTAAAGCCAATAGAAAGAGATGTTAACATTCCAGAGGCTATTACAGTTAGAGAATTGGCTAATAGAATGGCAGAACAATCAAGCAATGTTATAAAGTTTTTATTTGGAATGGGTGTAACAGTTACAATTAATCAAACATTAGCTGCAGATACAGCAGAATATTTAGTAAAAGAATTTGGACACAATCCAATAAGAGAAGAAAAAGCCGAGGAGATAATTCAAAAGATCAAAGCCACAAGAGTAGAGAATTTAAAAAATAGGCCTCCGATTGTAACTGTTATGGGGCATGTAGATCATGGAAAAACGTCAGTTTTAGATGTTTTAAGAAGTGAAAATGTAGTTTCAGGAGAATTTGGTGGTATTACACAACACATTGGTGCTTATCAAATTAAAAATGGATCTAACAAATTGACATTTATCGATACACCTGGACATGCGGCCTTTACTGAAATGAGAGCAAGAGGATCAAAACTAACTGATGTTGTGGTTTTAGTTGTAGCTGCAGATGATGGTGTTAAACCTCAAACAATCGAGTCTATTAAACATGCTAAAGCAGCCAATGTACCAATTGTTGTAGCAATAAATAAGTGTGATTTACCTGAAGCTGATCCACAAAAAGTGAAAAATCAATTACTCGAATATGAATTAATAGCAGAAGACTTGTCTGGAGACACTCTAATGGTCGAAATATCTGCAAAAACTAAATTGAATTTAGATAAATTAGTAGAGGCAATAATTTTACAGGCTGAAATACTTGATCTTAAAACAGATTTTGAGTCAAAAGCAACAGGAGTTGTTTTAGAGTCAAAAATTGATGTTGGAAGAGGACCGGTTGCAACAATTATTGTGACAACTGGAACACTTAAAAAAGGAGATTTTTTTGTAAGCGGATTAAGATGGGGAAAAATTAGAGCAATTATTGATGATAAAAATGATAACATTAATGAAGCTTCACCCTCTACTCCTGTAGAAATTTTAGGTATTAACGGTGCTGCAAAAGCTGGTGATGATTTTATTGTTCTTGACAATGAAAAAGAGGCTAAAAATTTAAGTCAAAATAGAACTGAAGAAAAAAAAGAGGGGAAAAATCCACTTACTTTTGCAACTCAAGACTCTGCATTCTCAGACAAATCAATAGAGGAATTAAATTTAATAATTAAGTCAGATGTTCATGGATCATCAGAGGCAATTAAAAATGCCATTAGTCAAATTAAACATGATGAAGTAAAACCAAAAATAATTTTATCAGATATTGGAATGATCACGGAAACTGATGTAACTCTAGCTAAAGCGTCCAACGCTGTCTTGATTGCTTTTAATGTTAAGCCAAGTAAAGAAGCTAAAAAACTTGCTGAAAATGAAAATATTACAATTTCCTCATATAATATTATTTATGAAGTATTAGATTATATTAAACAAAGAATGTCAGGTTTATTAACACCTGATATTAAAGAGACAATTGTAGGTACTGCACAAATCTTAGAAATATTTAAGGTTTCGGGCGCAGGAAAAGTAGCTGGATCCAAAGTAGTTGAAGGTGAAATAGTAAGTAACTCTGAAGTTAGAATAATAAGAGATAGTACTATTATATATACTGGAAAGATAGAAACTTTATTTAGGGAAAAAAACCAAGTAAAACAAGTAAGCAATGGACAAGAATGTGGAATTAGGATCAAGGATTATATAGATTTTCAAAAAAATGACACAATAGAAGCTTTTAATGTCACTTCGACTGAAAGGTCAATTTAATGGCTGATAGGATAGGAAAACCGGTTTCTCAAAGACAATTAAGAGTAGGCGAAATGATTAAACAGTCTTTAAGCATGATTTTTTTGAGAAATGAGGCTAAGGTCCCAAATTTACAAACTAATACTATAACAGTTACTGAAGTGAAAATGAGTCAAGACTTAAAAATTGCTAAAGCATATGTTCTTCCTTTGGGAGGTAAAAATGCTGAGGAAACTATATATACTCTTAAAGAGTATTCATTTTTGATTAGAAAAATTTTGTCAAAAAAAGTAGATATGAAGTTTTTGCCAAAATTACTTTTTAGAAAAGATGAGTCTTTTGAGTACGCTGAAAAGATAGAAAATTTAATTAAACAGACTAATAAATAGGAAAATAATAAATGAATAAAAAGACACAAGAACTAGCAATACATGATAAGGATACTGGATCTTCAGAAATCCAAATCGCTTTATTAACAGAAAAAATTGAGTATCTCTCACAACACATTAAACAATTTAAAAAAGACAAACATTCATCAGTTGGATTGTTGAGAGCTGTCAATAAAAGAAAGAAATTGTTAGAATACTTAAAAAAAAATAAAATGGATTCTTACAAAAATGTGCTGTCGAAGTTGAATTTAAGAAAATAAATATCAAATAGATAGAATTGTATGGAACGAAACGAACGAAAAGAAATGGAAATGAAATGTTTAAAGAATATAAGAAGGAAATAGAAGTAGCAGGAAAAAAAATAAGTTTAGAAACAGGTAAAATAGCAAGACAAGCTGATGGAGCAGTTATTGCCACATGTGGTGAAACAGTTATTTTAGCAACAGTAGTAGGTGCAAAGAAAGTTAATCCAGATATGGATTATTTTCCTTTATCAGTTAATTATCAAGAAAAATATTATGCTGGAGGAAAAATTCCAGGCGGATATTTTAAAAGGGAAGCTAGACCAACTGAAAGTGAAACACTTATTTCAAGATTAATTGATCGACCTATCAGGCCATTGTTTCCTGATGAATTTAAAAATGAAGTTCAGTTATTACCCACTGTCATTTCATATGATAAAGAAAATCAACCAGATGTGCTGGCGATCATAGCATCATCAGCAGCGTTGGCTATTTCAGGAATGCCGTTTATGGGACCTGTTGGGGCATCAAGAGTAGGTTTTGTTGATGGTAAATATATTTTAAACCCATCAAAAGTAGAATTAGAAAACTCAAGCTTAGATTTAGTTGTGGCAGGTACTAAAGATGCCGTTCTTATGGTTGAGTCTGAAGCAAATGGTTTAACCGAGGAAGAAATGTTGAATGCCGTGAAATTTGGACATGAAGGATTTGTTCCAGTAATTAAAATGATTGAGGAACTTGCTAAAGAATGCAGAAAGCCGGAATGGACAGTAGAAAAAAAAGATTTATCTGAAGTTAAGAAAAAACTTGAAGCTTCATTCACTGAAGATCTTAAGAAAGCTTTTGCGACACGAGACAAGCAAGATAGATCAAATCAAATTTCGGAGATAACTGATAAAGCTAAAAAACTTTATGAAGAAGATGAGAATTACACAGATCTTGATGTAAATAGTCAGTTAAAAAATTTAGAAAAATCAATTGTAAGAACTGATATTTTAATAAATAAGAATAGAATTGATGGAAGAGGCCTATCAGATGTAAGACCAATTTCGTGTGAAGTTGGTGTTTTACCAAGAACGCATGGCTCAGCACTATTCACTAGAGGAGAAACACAGGCAATTGTTGTTGCTACTTTAGGTACATCTGATGATGAGCAGAGGCTCGAGAGTTTAGATGGACAACAGAGAGAACGATTTATGCTCCACTACAATTTCCCCCCTTTTTCAGTCGGTGAAACTGGTAGAATTGGGACTGGTAGACGCGAAATCGGTCATGGTAAATTAGCTTGGAGAGCAATTAACTCTTCTTTACCATCAAAAGAATCTTTTCCATATACTTTTAGGATTGTATCAGAAATTACAGAGTCCAATGGTTCATCTTCAATGGCTACTGTTTGTGGAACATCTTTAGCATTAATGGATGCTGGTGTGCCAATTAAAGAACCAGTTGCAGGTATTGCTATGGGATTAATCAAAGAAGGTGAAGATTTTAGTGTTCTATCAGATATTTTAGGTGATGAAGATCATTTGGGAGATATGGATTTCAAGGTTGCTGGAACTAAAGATGGAATAACTTCACTTCAAATGGATATCAAAATTACTGGTATAACATTTGAAATTATGGAGCAAGCATTAAGCCAAGCAAAAGATGGAAGAGTTCATATCTTAGGTGAAATGAACAAAGCATTATCAGCTTCAAGATCTGATGTAGGAAAACACACTCCAAAAATGGAACAAGTTAATGTTGACAAAAAAGACATTGCGGCTGTAATTGGAAAAGGTGGCGCCACTATAAGAGAAATCGTTGAAAAATCAGGTGCTAAAGTTGATGTAAATGATGAAGGAGTTGTAACAGTTTCTGCTCCAGATGAAGAAGCAAGAAATATTGCAATGCAAATGATTAAAGATATCACTGCAAAAGCTGAATTAAATAAAATTTATTCAGGTAAAGTAATGAAGATTATGGAGTTTGGTGCATTTGTAAATTTCT
>NHKK02000025.1 GCA_002169475.2 Candidatus Pelagibacter sp. TMED239 | reverse complement strand
GTTTAAAATGGAAGAAAATACAGGAAAAGTTCAAAGTCCTTGTGAAAAAATTTCACCCTGATATGAATTCTGGAAATAAAAAATACGAGGAAAAACTAAAACTAATTACTTTAGCTTATACACAGCTAAAAAAAACATATAGAGAAAAAATTGACACCAAATATTAATGCACAACCTGACATTAAAGTTTCTTTAAAACAAACTTTTGGGATCGATTCAGAAATGGAAGTAAACGCATTTTCAAAAAAAAATGAATACGTTCCTGAAATAGATAAGAATTATAAATTTGATAGAGATACTACATTAGCAATAATATCTGGTTTCGCATTCAATAAAAGAGTCTTAGTTCAAGGATATCATGGTACTGGAAAATCTACACATATAGAACAAATTGCAGCTAGATTGAATTGGCCTTGCATTAGAGTTAATTTAGACAGTCATATAAGCAGGATAGACTTGATTGGAAAAGATGCAATTGTTTTAAAAGATGGTAAACAAGTTACACAATTTAATGAAGGTATTTTACCATGGTCTATACAAAATCCAGTTGCGCTTGTTTTTGATGAATACGATGCTGGAAGACCAGATGTAATGTTTGTAATACAGAGAGTTTTGGAAGCGGAAGGTAACTTTACGCTACTTGATAAAAACAAGGTTATAAATCAAAATAAATTTTTTAGATTATTTGCTACATCAAATACTATAGGACTTGGTGATACAACTGGCCTTTATCATGGTACCCAGCAAATAAATCAAGGACAGATGGATAGATGGAATATCGTTACAACACTAAACTATCTAAGTCTTGAAAGAGAAATGGATATTATTATAGCAAAAAACAAAAATCTTAATAATGCAAAAGGTAAAGATAAAGTTGCTAACATGATTAAAGTTGCTTCTTTAACAAGAAAAGGTTTTATAGCTGGTGATATTTCTACTGTAATGAGTCCAAGAACAGTTTTGCATTGGGCAGAAAACTCTGAAATATTTAAAGATACCGGATATGCTTTTAGAGTAACTTTTCTTAATAAATGTGACGATATTGAAAAAAATACTATTGCTGAATATTATCAAAGATGTTTTGGTGAAGAATTACCAGAGTCCTTAATAAATATTCAAATTTAGATGAGTGGCAAAGAAACAAGTTTAAAAGAAAAATTTAAAATTGCTTTAACTTCAACAGCAAAAGTAATTTCTGATGATTTTGAGTTAGAAAAAAAATTATCTGATAATCAAAAATCTAAAGAATTTGATACAATTGAAATTGACAATCTAACTAATCCAAGTGATTTTATTAAATTGAGAGCTGAAACAGACTCAAAAGCATTAAAGAAAAAATTCTCTGATAATTTAATTTATAAAAAAAATTTACCTTCTAATACTTCATCAAAATCTCTATATAATATTGCTGAAAAGATAAGATGTGAGGCATTAGGTGGTAAAATGCTTAAAGGTATAGAAAAAAATTATATTGAAAATTATAGTCAAATTATTAATCGGAAAAGAAAAGATCAATTAAAAACTAAAGAAGATGTTCCTGTTTTGGAGGCATTTGAACTATATATGCTTAAAAATTTTCATAAAATTAAATTAAATCCTTTAACAACAAAAATGTTAAATTTCTGGGAAAAAGACTTTGAGCAATCAATAGAAAAACATAAACAATTTTTAAAAGAAAACTTAGATAATCAAGAAAATTACAATTCGAGATTTTCACAAATTTTAGAGGAAATGGATATTTTTCAAAGTGAAGAAGATAATGAAAAACAGGAAGAAAATCAGGAGCAAGATCAAAATAATCCATCAAATGAAAATCAAAATAAAGATAATGAGGACGTCAAAGATGAAGAAAAGGGACAAGAAACTCAAGCTGCATTAGATGATGATTATAATATTGATGAATTTAATATGGATGAACAGCTACAAGATATTGATTCAGAAGAGCAAAGTTCAGAACAAATTACTAAAAAAAATGTTGATAATATTAAGCTTAATTATAAAATTTTTACAACTCAATATGATGAGATTACTAAAGCAGAAAATTTAGAAAATGCAGATGAGTCAGTAAAGTTAAGAAAAAATTTAGATCAACAATTAATTGGCTTTCAAGATGTTATCACTAAACTTGCAAATAAACTTCAAAGACAATTACTTGCCAAGCAAAATAGAGCTTGGGAATTTGACTTAGAGGAAGGATTGCTTGATAGTTCAAAATTACCAAGAATTATAATGGATCCATATAATTCTTTATCATTTAAAAAAGAAAAAGATTTGGAATTTAAGGATACAATTGTAACTCTACTTATTGATAATTCTGGTTCTATGAGAGGAAGACCTATTACGATTGCTGCAATTTGCGCTGATATATTATCAAGAACTCTTGAGAGATGCTCAGTTAAAGTTGAAATTTTAGGCTTTACTACTAAAAATTGGAAAGGTGGACAAAGCAGAGAATTATGGAATAAAAATTCGAAACCTAAAACACCTGGAAGATTAAATGATTTAAGGCATATAATTTATAAAGGTGCTGATACTCACTGGAGACAAGCAAAAAATAATTTGGGATTAATGTTAAAAGAAGGATTGCTTAAAGAAAATATTGATGGAGAGGCAATTTCATGGGCTTACAATAGAATAAAAAAAAGAAAAGAAGAAAGAAAAATCTTAATGGTAATTTCTGACGGTGCTCCAGTTGATGACTCTACACTTTCAGTAAATTCAGGTGATTTTTTAGAAAAACACTTGAAAAAAATGGTTAAATTTATTGAAAATAAAACTGAAATAGAGGTTTTAGCAATAGGAATTGGTCATGATGTTTCAAGGTATTATGATAAAGCAATAAAAATTACTGACGTTAACGAATTAGGAGATGTAATGATCTCTGAATTAAGCTCTTTATTTGAAACAAAAAAAAAATTACACTAAATATTAAATAGATCCTTATTTTTCCACCTAACAATAACTTCTGCACCACTTCTAGTTTTAGAATTTCTAAAATTGATTGATGCAAAATTTTTTTCTAAAAGATTCTTTCCTATAAATAAACCAAGACCTAAACCTGTTTTTGAATTTTCTTCATAATTTTTTGGTCTCAAATATGGATCACCAATTTTTGATAAAACATCTTTAGGATAACCATCTCCATCATCCTCAATGATAATTTCAGTTATTTCACTGTCACTCTTCAAATTTATAAAAATTTTATCTCTAGAAAACTTATTAGCATTTCCAATAAAATTCCTTAAACCATAAACAATTTCTATAGATTTAGTTATTTTTTTATTGTTTGAATCTTGAACAAAATTAAAAATGAAATTTTTATTACTAATCTCTTTAAAAGATAAGATAATTTCATTTAAATAATCCCTCATTGTTAAATCTTTATCTATAAATTCATCTTCCTCAACAGGATTTAAACTTAAACGCTTTAAAATTTGATTACACCTTTCAACTTGACTTACTAATAATTCAATATCTTTTTCAAATTCTACTTGTCCTTTTAATTGTTTTGAAAGTTCTTGGGTAATTATTTTAATTGTTGAAAGTGGTGTTCCTAACGAATGTGCTGCGGCAGCAGCTTGACCCCCTAAAGATAAAAGTTCATGCTCCTTTGCCATAACCTCTTCCATTTTTGCTAAAGCATTTTTTCTTAAACGAGATTGTTTTCCAAATATCATGGCAAAATAACTCAAAAATAATAAAGCTATAATTAGTGCAATAGGAATTGAATAATAATAATATGGACTAACATGAAAGTGATTACTTAAAGGTTTGGGTAATTCTATTGAATAGAATGTTAAAAAAATAATTATTACTGCAGTTAAAAATACAAGTATTGAATTAGTTTTTAACCTTAAATTAGATGATGAAAAAACACTTGGTATTAATAAAAAAATTATAAACGGATTAGTAATTCCTCCTGTTAAAAAAAGTAAAATAGTTAATTGAAATATATCTATAACTAAAAAAACAAATGCCAATCTTTCTGATAATTGTATATTTTTATAAATAAAAACTAAATATAAATTACTTATAACCCCTATAATAATAACAAGACTTGAAATGAAAAAATTAAATTTAAAATTTAAAATAAAGTATACAAAATTAATAGTAACTAACTGTCCAATTATACCTATCCATCTTAAGTTTATATAAGTTGATTTTTTAAATGACTCATAATTTGAAGTTTCAAAAAACTTCATTATCAAATATCAAGATTCTGAACATTAATTGCATTAGAGATTATAAAATCTTTTCGCAATGCAACATCATTTCCCATTAAAGTATGAATTAAGCTTTGATCTTTTTTCAAATCTTTAGAATATTGAACTTGAAGTAAATTTCGAGTTTTTGGGTCAAGAGTTGTATTCCATAATTCTTCAGGATTCATCTCACCCAATCCTTTAAATCGTTGAATATTCATCTTAGATTTTTCAATATCTAATTCTTTGATATATTCCTTAGATCCTTTTTTAAACTTTTTTAAATCATTATTATTTTTAATTATATAATTTTCGAGTTCTAACTCGTCTTTTATATATATTCCTTTAGATCCTTTGTTAATTTTAAATAATGGTGGTTGAGCTAAATATATATGTCCATTTTCAATTAATTTATTAAATGGTTTATTGTTAAAAAAAGTTAATAATAGTGCCCTAATATGAGAACCATCAACATCAGCATCAGTCATAATAATAATTTTTCCATATCTTAAATCTTTTAAATCTATTTCGTGAGCCTTTGGATCTAAACCTAGTGCATTAATTAAAGTTACTATTTCGTTAGAAGATATCATTTTTGATAAAGATTTAGTTCTTTGTTCAGAACCATTGCCATTTGTATTGCTATTACCATTTTTTCTAACTGTTAAATCCTCTACATAAGTATTCAAAATTTTACCTCTTAAAGGTAATACTGCCTGATTTGCTCTATTTCTTCCTTGTTTTGCAGATCCTCCTGCTGAATCTCCCTCAACAATAAATAACTCTGTTCCCTCTTGTTTACCTATTTGACAATCTGCTAATTTACCTGGAAGTCCACTTAATTCTAAAGCACCTTTTCGTCTAACATTTTCTCTAGCTTTTCTTGCTACATCTCTTGCCATAGCTGCTTGAATAACTTTTGCTAAAATTATTTTTGCAATTGATGGGTTTTGGTCAAACCATATAGATAGTTTTTCATTAATAACAGTCTCAACAATCATTCTAACTTCAGATGAAACTAGTTTGTCTTTAGTTTGAGATGAAAACTTGGGATCAGGAATTTTAGTTGATAAAACACAAGTTAGTCCTTCTTTGATATCATCTCCTGAAATTGCTAATTTATTTTTTTTTAAAAGATTATGCTCACTTGCATATTTGTTTATTACTCTTGTTAAAGCACTTCTAAAACCTAGTAAATGTGTTCCACCATCTTTTTGATATATATTGTTTGTATATGGAAAAATATCTTCTCCATAACCAGCATTCCATTTTAACGAACATTCTATTTCTATATTATTTTTTTTTCCTTCTATATAAATAGGTTTTTTAAATAAATCATTTCCATTTTTATTTTGTAATTTTTCTCTTTTTTCATCTAAAAAATCTACAAATTCAAGAACCCCACCATCAAATTTAAACTCAGAAATTTTTTCTCTTTTTTGACTTGAGTCATTAAAAATTATTTTAATACCTTTATTCAAAAAAGCTAATTCTCTCATTCTTTTAATCAAAATATTTGGACTAAATTTAATTGAAGAAAAAATTTCTTTTGAAGGTAAAAAAGTAATTTGTGTTCCAGTAAGTTTTGATTTTCCGATTACTTTTAAAGGTGCTTTTGCTTCTCCATTTTTAAATTCTATAAAAAACTTTTTTCCATCTCTATTAATTTCTAACTCTAATTTTTCTGAAAGTGCATTTACAACCGAAACACCTACTCCATGCAAACCCCCAGAAACTTTATACGAGTCATGATCAAACTTACCTCCCGCATGTAACTGGGTCATTATTACCTCTGCAGCTGATTTTTTTTCTCCTTTATGAATATCAACAGGAATACCTCTTCCATCATCATTTACTGTTATTGTATTATTTGAATTAATTCTTACATTTATATTTTTACAATGACCTGCTAAAGCTTCATCAATAGAATTATCAACAACTTCATAAACCATATGATGTAAACCTGTACCATCATCAGTGTCACCTATATACATGCCAGGTCTTTTTCTTACAGCTTCAAGACCCTTTAAAACTTTGATGGAGTCTGCCTGATATGTGTTTTTATTTGTCATTTTTTAAATTTTGGAAAAAAATAATTATAACATTTTTTAAAAAAAATGTTGAATTATAATTTTTAAATAAATTTTAAGCTTTAAAATAAAGCAGGAAAAACAAGACTAATTAGCCAATTTTAAATAGTTTTTTTATTTTCTTAAATATTTCTTTATATTTAAAAAAAATAGTAAAAAGTAAGATTATTAATAATAAACTTACACTAAAATGTGTGATGATAATTGATCTAGTTAAAAAAAGTCAAAAAAATAAATTATGGAATTTTTTTTGTAAAAATATTTTAAAAATTAAAATAGAGGATTTTTTATATCCTAGAATTTTTATTAATAAAATAGATAATTCAAAAGTAAATGTTAATGAATTTTATGACTATAAAAAAAAATTTCCTAATAATAAATGGAATGAATTAGCAAAAAAATTTGATAATGAAACTTATCAATCTGAGCATGATTTACAAAATAATAAAATTTTCCAAGAATTAAAAATTCATATTGAAGATTTACTAAATACAAAAATAAAATCAAAATTGTTAGATAAAAAAAGATTAGGCAAATTTAAAATTAAGAATATGTGGTTTACTATTATGGAAAAAAATAATTCACACCATTCTCATTGTCATCCAAAATCTGTTTTTTCAGGTGTAATGTATGTTAAAAAAAAAGTTAGTAATGATGGTATGTTACAAATTTTATTACCTAAATATCATCTGTCAGAGTATAAGAATTCAAACCTTGATAAATTGATAAATACTAACGTAATATTAATAGACTCAAGATCTAGTTCAGAGAAATATGAAAATTTAGATAAAAAAATTTTTGTTTTTAATCCTAAAGAAAATGAAATGATAATATTTAATTCTTACTTATATCATTGGGTAGATAAATATAATGATACCGAAGATAGAATTTCAATTGCTTGGGATGCAATTTATACTTTATAATTTTTTTTATATTAGGTATTAAACATATTATACTATAATTAATGGCGGAGAGAATGGGATTCGAACCCATGAAAGAATTGCTCCTTTACACGCTTTCCAAGCGTGCGCCTTCAACCACTCGGCCACCTCTCCAATATTACTCATCAATAAATGCCCATGATTGTTCTTTATATATCGTGTACTTTTTAAACCAAAAAGATGCGTAACGTTCAGCTAAATAAGCATATAATCTTCCTGTGTCATATCCTCTTAAATTTTCAAATCCAAATATATCTTCACATTTTGACAACCAATTAAATAATGTTCTAAACCAAGTATCTAAAATTTTACTTTTTGAAATATACATAATATGTGGATTTAACACCGTACTATTTTCTATATAAATTAAAAAATCATTTATATCTTCTTTAGGTAGTAAATAAGTTGCTTTTTCTAAATTTCCATAACCATGATGCATATCAAAATGAAGTTTAATATTTTGTTTTTTAATATCAAAAAAAATACTTGGTGATTTAATTAAAGATTTCCAACCTCTTTTGATTAGTTTCATTTTTTTAATGTCATTTACTTTAATTGGTTTGCAAATTATAGAGTCATATTTGTTCCAATCTTCTTCCGGCTCCTGTAAAACATATTTTAGAATATTAGATTTATTAATAGATGAAATATTAGAATCAGATTTTACCCAATATCTTCTTTTTTGACAAAATCCAATCCACTTATTACTTTTTAAATCTAATCTATTTTTCCAATACCAATAATGAAAAGTTAGCTCTGAATAGTAAGTTTCTTTATTATATATATTAATACCATTATTACTTAAAATATATTCTTCATTAAATTTATTTTTACCTACACCAGCAAGAAATATATTAGTTCCTTCAATAAACGATACAGGTTTATTTGTTACACAATATATTTCAAGATCATTAGTTGTCATTTTTTTGTTATAAATGCAATTTCATTAAATTGACCTTTAAAGATTTTAATATCTTTAAAATGATTTAAAAAATATTCTTTTTGAACATTGGTAACATATTTTGAGCTAAAATCATGATTTTGATTAATTGAATTTAATATTTCTCTTAAACTAGGTTTTTCTTTAAATACATTCATATCATCTCTTGTATCGGGAAAATCTAACTCCTCTACAACAAAAATACCTCCAGGTTTCAAAGATCTAAATAACATAAATAAACTTATAATTTGATCCTTAAAATAATGACCTGCATCTTCTATAATAATATCAAAATTAATATTTTTTTCTAAAATATTTATATTTAATTCTCTTTCCGAACTATTATCAATTTTAAAGTGCTTTATCCTATTAGAGTTATATAAAAAAAAATCTGGGTAAATATCACATGAAATAATTTGAGATTTTTTAAAATAAAAATAAAAAGATGCAGTAGCGTTACCTTTGAAAGAACCAATTTCTAGAATATCTAATTTTTGATCTTTTATTGGTTTAAAATATTTTTCATAAAATTTATGATATGAATGACCAGTTTTAAGATTCTTTGTACTTTTTAAAGGTTTATCATATTGATTTATAAAGAATTCTCCTTTGTCACTATTAAAGAATTGGAATAAAAAACCTAAATCTTTTTCATATAAATAGGTGTTTTTGTTTGCAAAATTCTCTAAATTTTTAACTTTTGGATATAAAATTTTATTTAACAAATAAATTAAAGGTAAAGACAGAAAAATAAAATATTTTAGATAAATTGAGGCTTTTTTAACTCTATGACTATAGTAAGTTTTATAAAAAGTTAAAAATTTCATAATTATATTCTATTTGATTTTTTTAATTTATTTAAAACTTCATAAGCCATATCTACTGAGTGATCAACTTTTGCAGAAGAAATTTGAAAATATTTATAATCGATATTAAAAACTCTAGAAATTCTTTTATCTGTTTTTTTTTGATTTGAGGGAAGAACCCTGGTACTTAAAAAAATTTTTTTTGATATTTTTATACTCAAGCTTGGAAAATATTTTTTTATATCATTTAGAATTTTTAAAGTCCTTGACTTAATTAATTTATTTGGAAAATTTTTGTTACCCCAATTAGTAGGAAACATAGTTGCTTTTTTTTGTTTTAATACTGATTGAGTTACATGATAAAGAAGATGTTTATTTGATTTTCCCTTAGGTAAAAAAGAAAAATAATTACCATCCATAAGAGCTAGACCCATTTTTTTAAAATCCTTTGAAATAAATTCGTATATTATTGTAATTTGATAAACTAATTTTTTTTCACCAACTATATCATTTGAAATTCTATTTGACCCCTCATAAGACGCGTCGATAATTTTATCAAATTTGTAAATTCTTTTATTTGTTTTTAAAGTAAAATTTTTATTTTTACTTATTTTCAAAACCTTTTCTCCTAACTTTATTTTATTTTTATATAATTTTTTTATTTTTTTTTTTACCTCTTTTCTTATTATTGACCAATCGTATATTGGTTCATTTACTTTAATTCCACCTAATATATTTTGTGTTAAGAAAGGTAATTTTTTTAGATCTAATTTTTTAAATTTTAAATTATTTAAAGAGCAAAATTTTAAATAATCTTTAAAATTAACTTTACTACCTTTGGCTATAAAATAATAATTATTAAAATTTCTCAATATAGATTTTGAGTAAAATTTTTTAAAAGATTTATAACCTTTTAGTGATTGTTCAGCAGTTTCATTGTCTCTTGGATAATGATATCCAAAATGAACTCTATTTAAGTTGTTGGTTGATGCTCCTTTTAAAATATCACTATTTTTTTCAAATAATGTGCAATCATATCCCTTTTTTTTTAATACTAAATAGACAGTTATTCCAAATAATCCTCCTCCGACTATACCAATTTTTTGTTTCATATTATTTTATTTATGAATTAATAATCTAATGTATATGAAAATATATGATTGCATAACCTATTTTGATGAAGATGTAATTTTAAAAATTCGTCTTAATATTTTGTACGATGTTGTTGACAAGTTCATTATTTCAGAAGGCGCTTTCAATCATAGGGGTATAAAAAGAGAACTAAATTTCAACATCGAGAATTACAAAGAATTTTCAAAAAAAATAATATATTTGCCTGTAGATGATTTTCCAAATTTAAAAGATCCTTGGAGTATGCTTAAACATCAAAGGAATTCTTCAAATAAATTTTTAAAAAATCTTATGAAAAATGATTATGTTATCATCTCAGATGTAGATGAAATACCAAACCCATCAAAAATATTAGAATTCGTTAAAACGGATAATAACATAGGCGTATTTGAGCAATTAATGTTTTACTATAAACTTAATATCTTGAATGAAACTTCTCCATTTTGGCATGGTAGTAAAATTTGTAAATATAAATATTTCAAAAACCCTGAATGGCTTAGGGCATACAAACATAAACAATATAGGTGGTGGAGAATTGATAAACCTAAAAATCTTAAGATTATTAAAGACGGGGGTTGGCATTACTCTTTTTTGTACAATTTAGATGGTATAGTAAAAAAAATAAGTTCTTATCAACACTTAGAGTACGACAATTCTAATATAAAAAATAAAAATAATTTAGAGTATAAAATTAAAAATAAATTAGATTTGTTTGGTAGAAATTATAAATACAAAAAAATCACTATAAGTAAAAATTCTTCGCCTGACTATGTTTTTAAAAATCAAGCTAAATTAAGTGAATGGATAGATAAATGAATATCGCTTTAGTTGGATATGGGAACTTTGGCAAAAAATATTATAAAACACTTAAACAAATTAAGCTATTTAAAAATATAATTATTTACAGAAAAAATAAAAAAAAAAATTCTAATCTTCTTTCAGTTTATTCTTTAAAAAAAAATAAAATAGATTTAGCTATAATTGTAACACCAGTTAAAACACATTTTAAAATTACAAAAATTTTTTTAAATTTGAAGATTCCAGTTATATTAGAAAAACCAGTTTCAAATAAAACTGAAGAAGTTAAAAAGCTAAATAAAATTTCAAAAAAAAATAAAACAAGTGTTATTGTTAATTATTCAGATTTATATAATTATAATTATTTGAAAATAATAAAGAAAATAAACAAAAAAAAAGTTATCAATAAACTAAACATAAATTTTAAATCAGACAATAAATATTCAAAAAAAAAAATTCAACCAATATTAGATTGGCTACCACATTTTTTTGCAATTTATTTTAGTTTTTTTAATTCTTACGATAGATTAATTTTAAAAAAATTAAAAACAATAAAATTAAAAAATACTTTTTCACAATTATTTGAGATTAATATATTCATTAAAAATAAAAATATATCTAATTTTTATTTTAGTAATATTTTCAAAAAGAAAGTTAGAAAGTTTAAATTAATTTATAATAAAAAGACTTATTTATATAATGGCTATAAAATAGAAAAAAACAAACCTACACCAATGGAAAAAATTATTTTTAAATTGTATAATTCTAAAATTAAAAAAAAATATATAAATGATCTTCCAAAATCAATTAAAATTCATAAAGCTATTGATAAAATAATTTAAATTATTTTTCTTTTGAAATTTTGAGTACACCAATAAATGCCTCTTGAGGAATTTCTACTCTTCCAAATTGTTTTGATCTAGCCTTTCCTTTCTTTTGTTTTTCAAGAAGTTTTCTTTTTCTATCTGTTGCTCCACCTCCATGAATTTTTGTTAAAACATCCTTTTTAAATCCTTTTATAGTTTCTCTAGCTATAATTTTTCCTCCAATTGCGGCTTGGACAGGTATCATAAAATTATGTCTAGGTATTAAATCTTTAAGTTTTTCACATACCTCTCGACCGGTTCTTTGGGCAAAATCTTTATGTATCATCATTGCCAAGGCGTCTACAGGCTCTGCATTTACTAATATACCTAGTTTAACTAGATCACCCTCTCTATGTTCAATAATTTCATAATCAAAACTTGCATAACCACTTGTCATTGACTTTAAACGATCATTAAAATCAAAAACAACTTCATTCAAAGGTAGCTCATAATTTATTACAGCTCTATTTCCTGAATAACTTAAATTAGTCTGTATACCTCTTTTATCTTGGCACATTTTGATTATTGAACCTAAGTATTGATCAGGTGTAATTATTGTAGCTTTAATCCATGGCTCTTCTATTAATTTAATTAAAGTTGGATTTGGTAAACTTGAAGGGTTATGAAGGTTAATTATATCTCCACTATTTAAATGAACTTTATATACAACACCAGGTGTTGTAGTTAATAAATTTACATCAAACTCTCTTTCCAATCTCTCTGTCACAATTTCTAAATGAAGCAATCCTAAGAAACCACATCTAAATCCTAAACCAAGTGCAGATGATGACTCTGGTTCAAATGAAAAACTTGCGTCATTTAATTGAAGTTTTGCCAAACCATCCTTGAGTTTTTGATATTCTGAGCTATCTACGGGGAATAATCCACAAAATACTACGGGTTTACTAGGTTTAAAGCCGGGTAAGGCCTCACTCAAAGGTTTTGTTGCATCACAAATTGTATCGCCTACCTTTGTATCAGACAAAACCTTTATTCCAGTTGTTATGAAACCTATTTCACCAGCATTCAATTCTTCAATATCTGATGGTTTAGGTGTAAATACACCAACTTTTTCTACAATATATTCTTGATTGGTAGACATCATTTTAATTTTCATATTTTTAGAAAGTTTTCCATCAATTACTCTAACTAATATTACAACACCCAAATAAGTATCGTACCAACTATCAACCAATAAACATTTCAAATCTGCACTGGTCTTACCTTTTGGTCCAGGCAAAAAATTTATTATTTGTTCTAAAATATCATTTATACCTTCGCCCGTTTTTCCAGAGCAAGGAATAGCTTCTTCAGTATCAATTCCTATTACATCTTCAATTTGCTTTTTTGTTTTTTCTAAATCTGATGCAGGTAAATCTACTTTATTTAAGACAGGTACTATTTCATGATTTATATCTAATGCTTGGTATACATTTGCAAGTGTCTGAGCTTCAACCCCTTGGGTGCTATCAACAATTAATATTGATCCCTCACAAGCATAAAGAGATCTACTAACCTCATAACTAAAATCTACATGTCCTGGAGTATCAATGATATTTAAAATATATTTTTTACCATCTTTGGCTTTATAATTAAGTTTTACAGTTTGAGCTTTAATAGTAATTCCTCTTTCACGCTCAATATCCATTGAGTCTAAAACTTGTGCCTTCATCTCTCTTTCAGTAAGACCACCACAACTATGTATTATTCTATCAGCTATTGTAGATTTGCCATGATCAATATGTGCAATAATTGCAAAATTTCTTATATTATCAATCGTTCCCATTTACTTTACGAACGTATTTTGGCGCCAGTTTTATTTTCAACTGTTTTGATTATTAAACTATTAATATTCTCTAAATCACTATCATTTAAAGTTTTTTCTAAAGACTGAATTGTAACACTAATTGCTATTGATTTTTGATTTTCTGGAATATTTTCACCCTCATAGACATCAAAGACTTTTATATTACTAATCAAGTTTTGATCTACACTAGAAACAGCATTTATTAAATCTTGTGCTTTTACATCTTTATTTACTATAAAAGCAAAATCTCTTTCAGATTTTTGAAAATCTGAAACATTAAATTTTATTTTTTGATCACTTAATGATTTTTTAGGAAGTTTTAAATTATCTACAAAAATCTCAAAACCAACCAATGACTCAGTTTTTAAATCTATATTTTTTAAAATATTAGGATGAATTTCTCCAAAATAAGCAGCTACTTGATCTTTTCCTCTGTTTAAAAACAATCTACCTGACTTACCAGGATGATAATAGTTAGGTGTATCAATATCTATAAAAAATTTATCAGAATTATATCCCGCCTCAACCAAAGTTTGAACCACATCTCTTTTAACATCAAATACATCAATATTTCTCTCTTCTTCAAGCCAAGATAATCTAGACTTTTTACCTGCTGATAAACCACAAATTACAGTATTTTGTTCACCTGGATTAGAACCTAGAAAAATAGGGCCAATTTCAAATATTGAAAGATCTTTAAAACCTCTATCAAGATTTTTATTTAAATACATAATTAAATTTGAAAATATCGAATTTCTTAAAACCCCTAATTCTGAACTTATTGGATTTATAATTTTAATTTCTTTATTATTACCTTTAAAATGATCGTTATAATTTGAATCTGTAAATGACCATGTAATTGTCTCTAAATATCCCTTTGATGCAATTGCTCTTTGTAAAAAATGAAATAATTTTTGCGATTGATTTAAAGTAGATTTAATTCTTTTTTTAACTGGATCTATAATTTTTATTTTATCATAACCACATATTCTTACTAATTCTTCAACAATATCTATTTCTTGTGAAATATCTGGTCTCCACGATGGAACTGTTAAGTTTAAATTTTTTTTCTGTTTTTTTATTTTAAACCCAAGATCTTGTAAAATTTTAAGAATTTTATTTAAAGAAATTTTAAAACCAGATATTTTTTCAAACAAATTAGGGTCAAACCTAATAGTTTTAGTTTTAAAAGTTTCAATTTTTTGAACATCTATTTTACTAATTTCGCCTCCACAGATTTCTTTAATTAATAATGCTGCTTTATTTAAACCATCTTCAATAGATAAAGGATCAATACCTCTTTCAAATCTAAATTTTGCATCTGTATCAAGGTTTAATTTTTTTGCTGTCCTTCTAGTTAATGCAGGTTTAAAATATGCGGATTCTAATAATATATTTTTTGTTTCAAATTCGGTCCCAGATCTAGTGCCTCCAATAATTCCACCCAAACCTAAAACACCCTTATTATCACTTATTACACACATACCATTTTCTAAATCATAATTTTTATTACCTAAAGCAGTAAATTTTTCTCCAAATTTGGAGTTCCGAACTACTATTCCCTTTTCAATTTTATCAGCATCATAAGCATGAAGTGGACGGTTAATATCAAGCATAACATAATTTGTAACATCAACTATTGCTGAAATTGGCTTTTGACCAATTGAAATTAATTTATCTTTTAACCATTGAGGACTTTCAGTATTTTTTACATTAGTAATCAAACAACTTCCAAAAGCTGTACATGCTTGATCTTTTTCTTTATTAATTTTTACATTTATAGTTTGCTTAATATTCGACTTAATTTTTTTTTCTTTAATATCCTTCATTTTACCAAAACCTGAAGCTGCAAGATCTCTTGCTATACCTCTAAAACCTAGACAATCTGGTCTATTAGGTGTTATTGATAAATCAATAAGATTTGAATTTGATTTTAAAAAATAACTCTTTCCAAGACGTTTTTCATATTTTGCTGACGATAATTCTATAATCCCATCACTTTCGTCAGATAAATTTAATTCAGATTCTGAACAAAGCATTCCAAAAGAAGTTACGCCCCTAATTTTAGCTACTACAAGTTCTACATTGTTTTTGGGAATAATTGCTCCTGGAGGTGCATATATAGTAATCAATCCATCAACTGCGTTTGCAGCACCACATACAACTTTTTTTAGTTCTTTTTCTCCAACATCAACATCGCAAACTTTAAGTCGATCTGCATTTGGGTGCTTTGCTGTTTTTATAATTTTTGCTATCTTAAATAAATCTAGGTCTGAAAATAAGTTTTCCACACTTTCTACCTCTAAACCAACATTGGTAAGTTGTTCTAAAAGTTTTTCTTCTTTTAAATTTGTGCTTAAATGATCTTTTAGCCAATCAAATGTGATCTTCATCTACTTAAACCTCTATAATTTGTCGGTACATCCAATGGATCAAATCCAAAATGATTTAACCATCTATAATCACAATCAAAGAAAGCTCTTAAATCATTAATACCGTATTTCAGCATAGCCAACCTATCGATTCCAATACCAAACGCATATCCTTGAAACTTTGACGGATCGACTTTTACATTTTTAAGAACATTTGGATGAACCATTCCACATCCTAAAATCTCAAGCCATTGATCACCTTCTCCTATTATAATTTTTCCATCTTTTATTTCATATCCAATATCTACTTCAGCAGATGGTTCAGTAAATGGAAAATGACTTGGTCTAAATCTCATTTTAATTTTTTCAACTTCAAAAAACTCCTTAATAAAATAATTCAAACAACCTTTTAAATGACCCATATTAATATTTTTATCAATATGCAAACCCTCTACTTGATGGAACATTGGAGAGTGTGTTTGGTCACTATCAGATCTATAAGTTCTACCAGGTGCAATTATTTTAAATGGAGGTTTATCTTTTAACATTGTTCTTATTTGAACTGGAGATGTATGTGTTCTTAATAAATTTTCTTTTTCCTTATCAAGATAAAAAGTGTCATGCATATCTCTTGCTGGATGATTATCTGGAGTATTTAATGCTGTGAAATTGTTATATTCACTTTCTATGTCAGGTCCTTCTTCTACACTAAAACCTATTTCAGAGAAAATTGATGAAATCTCATCAATAGTTTGAGAAACAGGATGAATTTTACCTCTTACAAAAGACCGCTCGGGTAATGTGACATCAATTTTTTCTTTTTCTAATTTTTCATTTATCTTTTTTGACTCAATTTCATTTATTTTATTTGAAATTAAATTCTGTAACTCATCTTTGATATGATTAAGATCAGATGCAAATTTTTTTCTATCATTATCAGGTATTGATCCAATATTTTTAAATTGTGATGAAATTAAACCATTTTTTCCAAACAATTCTGTTTTAATTTCATTGATCTCATCCAAACTTAAATTGTTATTAAGTTTGGTATTAAATTCCTCTTTTATATTTTTTAAGTCTGGCATATTGGTAGATTATTTACTTAAGAAATAAAAACAATAGAGAAGATTAATTCAGAGCTGATTGAGCTTTTTGTACAATTGTTTTGAATGCTTCTGGACTATCATAAGCAATTTCAGCAAGAATTTTTCTGTCAATTACAATACCACACTTGCTAAGTCCGTTAATAAATTTCGAATAGGTCATACCTTCGGATCTAACACCAGCATTGATTCTTTGAATCCATAAAGATTTAAAATCTCTTTTTTTATTTCTTCTATCTCTATAAGCATATTGCATAGCCTTTTCCATGGCTTGCTTTGCAACTCTTATAGTATTTTTTCTTCTACCCCATTGACCTTTGACAGCTTTTAAAACTTTTTTATGTTTAGCTTTACTTGTTACACCTCTTTTAACTCTTGCCATTATTAACCTCTTAAGCTGTAAGGCATGTATGATTTAACAATTTTTCCATCTTGTTTAGACATTGTAGTTGTGCCTCTTAATTTTCTTATTTGTGAATTTGTTCT
>NHKK02000019.1 GCA_002169475.2 Candidatus Pelagibacter sp. TMED239 | reverse complement strand
GGAGATAGGCCTACGAAGTCAAAGTTTTTTAAGATACTCATCTTGACTTCTCTTTTATTTGGTCCAACCCAAATAGCTTTTGGAATATCAATACTGTTTAAAATAACCTCTAAATCTTCAACTGAATTTAAATTAATATCTGAAGCATTGTATTGAACTATAAAAAGATCTTGCTGATCATCTTTACTTTCCTCAACATACCGTTCAAGAGCATTTATATGACCACTAGAAAAAATGCCCTCTATTTCAAAAATATTGACATTTGCAATATTTATGACAACTGAAAATAATATAGGTAATAGTTTTAACATTTTTTTATACTTAAATATATAGGATAGTAGTCTTTTAAAACTGTGAAAATTTGCTTAATAACCGATAACTCTTGGGTCAAGGATTCTTTAGTTAAGTTAATTGACTTTGAATGTAATTTTACTCATTTAGAAAACGCTGAAGATGTCAATATATCTTTTGATTTTATATTTGTAGATATGCAAGTTAATAATAATGGAGGCCCCTCAATGGTTAGAGAGCTAAAAAGAAGTGAGAAAGTAATAGATTCTTCAATAGTTCTGCTAGTTGATAGAGAAGCTGACAGTTTTCAGGCTAAAAGAGTTGGTGCAGACAGCTACTTACTTAAACCATTGGAAAAAACTAAATTAAAAAACCTTTTTACTTAAACAAATAATATTCTAGAATCAATAATACATATTGAGTACTAACTTTATTATCGCACTTATAGCAATCTGCTTGTTTTTTTCTGCTTTGCTTTCAGGCTCAGAAACTGCAATAACCTATGTCCCAAGAGAAAAGATTCATCAACTTTCCGATTCAAAAAGAAATAACAAAATAAAAAAAGCTAAAGATGACCTGGAGCAAACAATAGGTGGAATTCTTGTTGCAAACAATTTTGTAAATATATTAATGGCTTCTCTTTCAACAATTCTATTTGTTAATTTTCTTGATGGAGATGAGACTGCTGGTTCTGCACTATCAACATTAGTTATTACCCTTCTTGTTCTAGTTGCAGGGGAGATTACTCCAAAAACTATTGCCTCTAGAAACCCAATTAAATTTTTAACAAGGACTGCTTTTATAATAGATTTTCTATCAAGAGTCTTTGCTCCTTTCACAAGCTTGATAACAAAATCTATTGATAGAACATCTAGAGATGGAGATATGGATGGCGACGGGGAAATAACTGAGGCTGATATTCAAGCACTGACCGCTTTGGGTGAAATGGAGGGCCAGATATTGCCTGCAGAAAGAGAAATAATTGATTCATTACTGGATTTTTCAGACCGTCCAATTAAAGAGATTATGACACCAAGAGTTGATGTATTATTTTTATCCCTCCCTATTGAAATAAATGACATAAAAAAAATAGTGGATGAAAAGAGGATATCTAGAATGCCGGTATCTAAGTCTGAATCATTAGATGATACATTTGGAATCGTATATGTAAAAGATCTTTTTAACATGAAAGAAAGTTCTGATTCAGTTGAAGTAGAAAATCTAGTAAAAGATGTTATCTACTTACCTGAATACACAACAGTTTTGTCAGCTCTAAATATCTTAAGAGAAAACAAAGCAAGTTTTGCCTGTGTCATTGATGAGAATGGCGGAATAGAAGGTGTAATAACAATTAAAGACGTGCTTTCGGAATTCGTCGGCGATTTACCCGATGAACATGATCAAAGGTTCTTAGGAATAAGAAGGATAGGTCCTGGCCAATGGAGGGTTGACGGTAAAACAGATATTGATGATTTTGAAGAATTTTTTGGTTTAGAAGAAAGTGATAAAGACATCGCTACAGTTAGTGGATTGTTTTTGAGCCATTCAGAGCAACTTCCCACAGAAGGTGAAAAAATAACTATTGATGGTTTGGAAGTAACTGTAACAGAATTGGACAATAGAAGAATAGAATCCTTTATTGTAAAAAAAATAGCAAAGAAATAGTTTAGGTAAATCAACTAATATGCTTAGGTCTCATTATCTCTAGTGCTTTCTATAATTGTTAATATTTAACAAAAAGTGAGGAAATATGGATGTAGAATCAACGATGTTGCCTTTAGGAACTCAATTACCTGAATTTAATCTAAAGGGAATTGATGAAAAATATTATAAAAATAGCGATTTTTCTGAAAATAATGGTCTTTTGGTAATGTTTATCTGTAATCACTGTCCTTTTGTAAAACATATAAATAAAGGATTAGTTGATTTTACTAACGACTTAATGGATAAAAATATTGGTGTTATTGGAATAAACTCAAATGATAGCTCTCAAGAAAAATATGCAGAAGATAGTATTGAAAAGATGAAAGAGTATGCAGCAGAGTTAGGATATCAGTTTCCTTATGTAGTTGATGAAGATCAGGCAGTTGCTAAAAATTTTACAGCTCAATGTACACCAGATTTTTTCCTATTTAATGGTGATTCAGAGCTTATTTATAGAGGACAGTTCGATTCTTCTAGACCTGGCAATGACAAGCCGGTAACTGGGGAAAGTTTAGCTCAAGCAGTAGATGCTTATCTAAATTCTAATGAAACTATATCTCCACAGTATCCAAGCATGGGATGTAATATCAAGTGGAGAATAGATGAGGAACCTGATTATTTTTTAGAAGTTAAGAATTAATCTAAATCTTGTGTTTGGACAAAAAGTCTTCTAGATCGAGCACAGTCTAGCTCAACAAAAAATAGTCTTTGCCATCTTCCAATAATTAATTCTGAATTAATTATTGGTAAAGTTATGCTAGTTGAGCCGATTATTGTACCTCTTACATGTGATCGACCATTAACATTCTCATCCTCTTGCATATTTTCTGTTCTCAGATCCCAATCGTCATGCTCGTAGTAAGAGTCGGATGGTACAAGTTCTTCAATCTTTTTCTTAAAATCATTGATATATCCAGTTTCGGATTCATTTATAACTACTGCAGTAGTTGTGTGAGGTGTGAAAAGTGTTACAGAGCCATGCTTAATATCGCTTTTTGATATGATTTCTAAAACAGCTTCGGTGAAATCACAAAATTGATTTGTTTCTTCAGTGTCAAAATGAAGAGCCAGAGTGGCAGATTTGTTGCTTGCTGATTTGTAAAGCTGAACTAACTCAAAATTGAGTTTCTGTGCTCCAATTCTTTGATTATTGTTTTTCATCAGTATCAAACTTTATAATAACTCTATGTGAAATTAATCACTGTCTAATATTTGATTTTGATAATCCCAGTATTCACATAGTTCATTATCTTGTGCATTCACGTCTTCTATTGCTATTGGATTTCCTTTTGCAATTGATTTAGTGGCGATACTATCTTCTGCAATGCCAATTGGTAGAAGACCCTTCGATGATGATATTTTCTGTGCTTTTCCAAAAATATAATCTCCTCCGATAGAACCGAGGTTTGTGCCTGGTTTAATGTCTTGTTTAGCATAAGCAACAACTTCAACATTCCAACTTTGTGCACTCAATTTGGAATATTTTTCCAGCATAATATGTCTTATTGTCCTTGGTATTTCAAGACTTGTTAAATGGTAAGGCCTGGCTAATGTCCAATATGGCCCTTTACCCATTTTTAAATACTCCATTTCATAATTTACATAATCATCCTCAGAATAAATTACTGCAAAAACACCTGGAGCAATTCCAAAAGCAAAATCAACAACTTGCGATTCGTCCAATAAGCCTCCATCTTCTTTTGGAATGTAATACTGATTTATATTTTCATATGTTGCCTCTATTCCATGCATACCATCAATATCTATTTTAAAATCCAGAAAATTAGCAAGTGCAGTCATCTCAACCATTGTTTTGGTACCATCAACAAAACTAGTTAACATTTTTGGATTCATTTGTTTTAAAGAGGCTTCCTTTTCTAATGAATTGGGAGTAGCAAATGTATTAAAAGGGTTATTTTTACCTTTTCCAATTGATATAACTTCAAAAGAAAGTTCTATAGCAAAGTTGTATAAGTCAAGAGCAGCTACAGGTTCATCACCATCAGCAACTGTCACTATCGCATCATTTTTTTCTGCTTCTTTTCTTAAAGCTAGGCCGATAGTTGCCTCTGTTTCCACATTTAATAAAATTAAATTAATACCTCGATTTAAAACATTTTTAGCAACTTTAGCCCCGGCAGCAGGTGTTCCTGTTGCTTCAATTACAATATCTAGTTCAACATTGTCTAAAGCAGCAATGCTGTCAGAACACAGAATCTGATTTTCTTTATGTTTTTTATATCTATTAGAAGCAATTTCTAGTTGTTTTTGATTTCTATCAATTATACATACAAGATCTACCCCGTACATTTTTGATACCTGGGCTACAATCCCTTGTCCCATTTGGCCAGCTCCAACAAGCCCTACTTTTACATTTTCACTACGATCTTCTACAAAAGTTTTGAATTTATCTAGTTGGTTCATTTTAAATAATGGCTTTCTCAATAATTTCTAAATCACTTTTATAAGTGATTTTTAAGTTACTATCCTCACCTCTAATTACGTGGGTTTCGAATTTGTTAAATTTAAACATACTTTCTGTTGTGTCAACCATACCGGTAATATTGTTTTTTGATAGGAATGAATAACAATCAAACAATTCTTTAAATTTATAAACTTGAGGTGTCTGAATATCTACAATTTTTCTATTTCTAACAATTTCATCATTTGCTTTATCGTAAAATTTACTGTTGTCTAAATAAGGAGCTGCGGATCCTTGTTCCTTTGCTGCGTTAACCAAATTTGTTAAAAGCTCTGAAGACATAAAAGATCGAGCTGCATCATGGATCACAATTAAACAATTATCTGTAGCTTTATTTTGTAAATGCTGAAGTGCAAAATATTCACTTTCTTGTCTTGTATCTCCACCGTTAATAATTGAAACACTTTGATGATCAGCTAAAAGCTTTTCTAGTGCTGATTTGTTTGACTCAGATGAAACTAGTAGTACTTCATCTATTTCATTATTTTCCATAAATGTTTCAACAGGATAGAGGACAAGCTCTTTGCCATTTACTTTATAAAAAAGTTTGTTTACTTCCTCGCCAAAGCGAGTGCTATCACCTGCTGCAAGTATTACACCATAAGTTTTCAATATAAAACTATAATATGAACTTTCGCTCTCTTTGTGAATTTTTTTGAGATAATATTTAGTCCTAAATCATTTAGCTTTAATAATCCTATAGATTAAGCATTGCAAGTAGAGCAACAACTAATGCAATAAGGGTAAGTGTTATGGCAGCTACTTTATAGGTTTTGTTACTTTTCCAATCTATATTTCGTGCACTAATGAGTGTTCCGATTGCTAAAACAGCTATTGTGATATCTGTGAATTCCACATAATTATTTTAACTTTTTATATATTATTGCAATAGTTCTAATTTTATTAATCAATTAATGTTCAAAATATGGAATATAATTTTTTATTGTTAGAGGACAATAAGTTATCAATTAAAAATAATGGAAAATTTTTGTCATTAAATCAAGAAAATTTAATCTGCCTAGAAGCAGAATATTCATTAATTTCAACCTATGAAATTAAAGGTAAAAATCTTCTCTCTTCAAAAGTGCTTGAACTTCTTAAAAATAATGAAATTGTAATCAATTTTGAAAAAGTATCGAGTGCATTAAAAGAATTGGAAGATAATAAAATTATCGCTCATTTAAATCGAAAAAATTTTAGGAAAATTTCTTTTCCTATATATGTAAGATCTAAGTATCTAAAAAATTATTTAAAAGTTTCTAGTCTAAAATTTGAACTCAGTTCGTTTTTAGAAAATTCTAAATTTCAGGAGATTGAACTTGATTCTTAGTATCAATAACAACTTGAGCAATTCCAATAAATAAAACAACAGCAAAGCCAACATACTGAGATGTTCTTAATGATTCATTTAAAATCATTGCGCCAATAATTACTCCTGTTACAGGTTCAAGATAGGTTATTGTTCCAATAGATACAGGGGGTATAAATTTTATTACATACCAATAAGTTGTTAATCCAACACCAGTAAGAAAAAATCCAAGAAACATGCTTACTAATAAATTATCTAGCATCCAAGAGAATCCTTCATATGTAAATGGAGATAAAATTATTGCAGCAAAAAATACTTGAACAAATGCAACATTAAGTCCTCCAAACTGTATAGACTTTGAAGATCCGTAAATTATTAGAATCGCCAAAGAAAATGCACTGACTAGTCCATAAACTACTCCTATATAAGATGAGATTGTAGAAAAATCTAAAAGGAGATATAAGCCAAAAAAACCGGTAAAGATAAGTACCACTTGAAGCAGTTTGATATTTTTTCCGCGAAACAATTCGATTAACAAAATAAATATTGGATACGAAAAAACTAACCCGATTCCAACAGCTACTGTATTCAATTCTATAGATTTGAACATTGTTGACCAATGTATAGCTAGTAAAGGTCCTAGAAAAATTCCACCATAAAGTAAATCTTTTGTAATTTGCCTTTTTTTAAGAACAAAGATTAACAAAAAAATAGTCCCTAAAAAAGTTCTTATACCTACCAAGGACAGAGAACTAACGTCAGACGTTCTGATTATTAAAGGAATAAAACCCCAGCAAATTGCTAATAAACTAATGAGGAGATAAGCCCTAAGTTTTTTATTCAAACTTATTGTTGGTCTTGTTTGGAGTAATTACTAAATTGTGTAAATTCTTTACTAAAGAAAAGATCAACTTTCCCAGTTTGTCCAGATCTATTTTTTACGATATTTACTTCTGCTACTCCAGGAATTTCTGTTCCTGGATTGTAATAATCATCTCTGTAAAGCATCATAACAATATCAGCGTCCTGTTCAATTGCACCAGATTCTCTCAAGTCTCCCAAACGAGGTCTTTTGTCTTCCCTTGCTTCTGCTGCTCTATTCAGCTGCGAAAGAGCAATTATTGGAACTTTGAGCTCTCTAGCTAGATTTTTAAGGTTTCTGCTTATTTCAGCAATTTCTTGCTGTCTATTATCACCAGAAGAACTTTGCATGAGCTGTAAATAGTCAACAAGTATAAGGTCTAAACCTTTTGAAGATTTTAATCTTCTTGATTTAGCACGTATATCAGTAACAGTTATAACTGGTGCATCATCGAAGTACAAGGGGAGGTTATTTACTTTTGATGCTGCCTCAACAACTCTAGACCACTTTTCAGGACCTAGCTGACCTTTCCTAGCATCTCCAGAAGTTACTTTTGCTTCAGAAAATAATACTCTTTGAACTAATTCCTCTTTTGTCATTTCAAGTGAGAAGAATGCAGCTATTTTGTCATCTTTGGCTACATTAGTTGCAATATTTAGAGCCAAAGAAGATTTACCCATGCTTGGTCTTGATGCAATTACAGCTAAATTACCCTCTTGAATACCTGAAAGATAATAATCTAAATCCGAAAAATATGTTGGAAGTCCTGACAAACCAGTTCCCCTGTTTTCAATTTCTTCAATTCTCTCAATTGCAGATTCTAGAACATCATTAACTCCAACTAGCCCATCACCAATTGCATCATCAGATGCTGTAAATATGGTTTGTTCTGCTTCGTCTAAAACACTATGTATTTCTTTATCCATAGCCATGGCTAACAGTTCAATTCTTCCACTTGCCTTTAGTAGTTTTCTTCTATGTGAGTGTTCTAAGACTATTTCTATATATCTTTCAAAGTTTGCAGAACTTGGAACGTTCTCAACAAGCCTCGCAATATATGATGCATTAACAGAAGAATTTTTTGTATCTTTAAAAATTAACTCTGAAACAGTCACTGTATCAATTGGATTGCCTGTATCAAATAATCCCTTCATGGCTTCATATACACTTTGGTTTGAAGGACTATAAAAATCTGCTGGCTTTACTTCTTCCATCAGCCTTGTGACAGCATCTCTTGAAAGCAATGCACTCCCTAAAAGCGCTTCTTCTGCTTCTAAACTGTGTGGAGGAACTTTACCTAATGATTGACTGTCTCTAGGTGAAAGTGCCTCAGGACCAACCATTATTTTGTTTCTGGAACTATTTCTAGAGTAATTTCAAAATTTGTATCAGGTCCTAAAACAACTTTTACTGTATGTAAGCCTATTTCTTTAACTTGGTTTTCAACATTAATCTGTTCTTCTTCAAGCTTAAACCCAGAAAATGTTTCAACAGCTTCTACAATTTGTAAATTGCTAATTGAAGCATAAAGCGTTCCCTCATCAGTAGTAGTTTGAGAAATGACGATACGTGCATCAGCAAGAGCAGTGATTATAGATTCCGCAAGTTCATTAGTTACTTGAGCTTGTTTTTTTCTTTTTTCTTGTAGTTTTTGAGCAAAGTCTAAATTATTAGTTGTGGCTACTATTGCTAATTTTTTAGGCAAGAGATAGTTTCTTGCATACCCTTTAGCAACTTCGACTACATCGCCTTTACGTCCTAATGACTTAACATCTGAATTTAAGATTAATTTCATCGTCTATTGTAACTTTGCTTGTATGTGCTCGTAGTTACGTAAGGCAAGAGTGCTAACTCTCTAGCTACTTTGATTAGTCTGGCAACCTTTGCTTGCTCCTGCTTTGTAATACCAGTTATCAAGCTAGATCGAATTTTTCCTCTATCAGAAATGAACTTTTCTAATAATTTGACATCTTTATATGTTGCATTCTCTATCTGTTTTTTAGTAATTCTTCTTGGTTTAGGAGCTTCATATTTTGAAGATCTTCTTGCTGTAGTTCTTTTAGTCTTTGCCATAATAAATCTCCTTAAAACGGTGCTTCGTCTTCTTCGTAATTTTCTCTAGCAACAGGTTCTTGACTAGAAGACATTCCACCAGATGCTCTTTCCACGCTTGCTTTAGCCCATCTTAAGCTCGGAGCAATTTCGTCAATTGATATATCAACTACTGACCTGTTTTGGCCATCTTGTGTTTCCCATGATCTGTAATTCAATTTACCAACTACTATCACTCTCATTCCTTTTTGTAGAGAAGCTGCGGCGTTTTCTGCCATATCATTCCAAACTGTTCCTTGGAAATACATTGGATCTCCTGGTTCCCATGAACCGTCGGCAGTTCTTTTATTTTTATTTTGTGCAATTCTTATTTCTGCCAATGTTGCTCCTCCATCAGTTACTCTGATTTCTGGATCAGCAGTTAAGTTTCCAACTATTGTTACTGTATTGTCTACCATTTTTATATACCTCTAGCTTTCCATCTTTAAGACTTTGTGTCTAATGACATCATCAGATATTTTTAGCACTCTATCAAGCTCTGCTGGAACCTCTGCAGGTCCGTCAAAGCTGGTTATTGTGTATATACCTTCTTTGAAAGTATCAATTTCATATGCAAACTTTCTTTTTTGCCATACGGCTTGTTCAGATACATTACCACCAGCACTAGAGATAACATCTGTGATGGATTTATGTATTGATTCGACGACTGTATCGTCTGCAGTTGGCCTCACTATTGAGACTAAGTCATATTTATTCATTTATTCTCCTATGGACACTTATACGTGGCTTCTTACGAAGCAGGTACCTATTAATTTAATACTACATGTGTACTATGACAGAATTTTTTTAATTTCTTTTTTCCACTCTTTAATATCATTTTGCGTTATTTCGCCTGCTTCATATGAGTGATGTTCAGTTGGAAATTCCTTATTTTCTACTTCTTTTTTAAAATGTTCTAGAGCTTTTACAACTTGTTCATGTTGGTTTGAGTATCTTTTTACAAATTTAGCATCTATATATTCTTTTGACTTCATTCCAACAAAATCATGGAATACCAATACTTGCCCATCAACATTTACTCCTGCTCCTATGCCTATAGTCGGTATTGAAACTTTTTCTGTAAGTACTTCAGCAACAACTGAAGGTACTCCCTCAAGTACCATAGAAAAGCATCCCAAATTTTCTAATAAAACAGCTTCTTCTAACAATTCAGTTGCTAATTCTAAAGTTTTGCCTTGAACCTTGTATCCACCCATCATGTTTTTTGATTGGGGAGTTAACCCTAAATGTCCCATAACAGGAATTTCTGCATTTATTATTGATTCAATTACATCTTTTCTTTTAAAGCCACCTTCAAGCTTAACTGCATCAGCATTACCCTCTTGAATAAACCTTGCAGCATTTTTTATAGCCTCTTTTTTTGAAGTGTGATAACTCATATATGGCATGTCCGCAACAACAAGACTGTCTGGTTTTGCTCGTGTAACAGCTTTGACATGATGTAGCATTTCATCCATGGTTACGGACAAGGTATCATCGTGTCCTAAAACAACTTGGGCTAATGAATCACCCACTAATATTACGTCAATTCCTGCTTCCGAAATAGCTTTTGATGTAGGAAAATCATAAGCTGTCATCATTGTTATCTGACGTTTAGATTTTAAATCCAATATTTTAGGTACTGTTATTTTCATATTCCTCTCTCTGCCTTATAGGTCAAAGGATTAATTTAATTATATATCTAACTTATTTTTTTAAAACTATTTTTTAATTTAGGTTTTAGATATTTAAGCAATAACATTCTTCTATGAGTTATTTAAAAATCTCTTTGTTATTAATATTAGTATCATGTTCAGTAGCTACAGTGGAGAAGAATATGAGTGAAGGTTACGAAAAGGCTTACTTCGCAGGAGGCTGCTTTTGGTGTATGGAACCACCTTTTGAAGACTTAGATGGAGTAATTGAAGCTACATCAGGATATATGGGTGGCAGTGTAGAAAATCCAACATATGAAGAAGTCACTACTGGTACAACTGGTCATGCAGAAGTTGTTGAGATACTTTATGATCCTGAAGTCGTCAGCTATGAAGAATTATTAGAGGTTTTTTGGAGAAATATTGACCCAACAGCATTAAATTATCAATTTGCCGATGTTGGAACCCAATACAGAACAGAAATATTTACTATTGGGGGAAATCAAAAAAAACTAGCTGAAAAATCAAAAGTTGAGTTAGAAAGTTCTGGAAAATTTAATAAACCTATTGTCACTGCAATTACTGTGGCACCAGAATTTTATATTGCTGAAGAATATCATCAAGATTTCTATAAAAAACAAAGTATGCGTTATCAAATGTATGCTCAGGCAAGTGGAAGGAAAGGATATCTAGAAAACACCTGGAGAGAAGACTAGTTTTTTAAAGTTTTATATAGAGTTTCTTTCCACTCCTGATTATTAATTTCCCAAATAACATTGATATTTTTAGTAGTGTGTGACCAATTTTCATCTATATGAGGTTCGCTCTCACCAACATTTAGTTCATCAACTATAGTCATTCCTCGTGCTGGGCCATCAAGTACAATTTTTACATTATGCCTACCTGCTTTAAGTACTACCTTTTTATTTAATGCGACTGCCATTGCAACCGGATCTGGTAATCCTAAACCCGGATCACCAAGCCAATTTTGGCTTGAATCTAGAGCATGCTTGTTACAATCAATTGCAAAATCTCCTTTTGCTGTCTTAAAACTGTATACAAAATCCATTTCACTCTCTGTTAAGTTTGCTCCACCTCTACAAAGCTCCCAACCGATCATAGTTATATCTGAGTGGCCTGATTGAAAAACAATGTCTGCTGCTTCTGGATCACACCAAATGTTGTATTCAGAAGCTGGAGTGACATTTCCAACTGTAGTTGAGGCTCCTCCCATAATATATATATCTTTTATTTTTTGATACGACTCGGGGTACTCCAGCACAAATTGTCCTAGATTTGTTAAAGGACCGAGAGTAACTACTGTAATTTCATTAGGATATTGGTTAATTAATGTATTTAACACTTCTTTATAGTCAGATTTGTTTTCTGAAGACTTTGGATCAGGATAATTCATATTTCCCATTCCATCAGGACCATGGAACCAATCTGCATGTTCTCTTTTCTTTACCATTGGTTTGTCATAGCCCACATATACCGATGTATCTTTTTTACATAGCTCAATAGTGTATCGAGCATTGATGCTTCCTTGTTCTACAGGCATATTTCCTGACACAATACTAACGCCTAATACCTCTACATCTGGTGTCTCTAGAGCCATGAGTAAAGCGACTGCATCATCAGATGCAGTGTCTGTATCTATAAAAAATTTTCTTTTTGTCATATTAATACATTGTTGTATAAGTTAAATGGTGAGGAAAGTGTGTGGCATGGTAATGCTTCCAAAGTCGGTAATCAAGTTGGGGTATTATTAAACTTTCGAGATCTTTTCTTCTTCTGTTCACACTCTCAGTTAGTTTTGCTGTTGCATATATCGAAGCAGCACGTATCTCAATTTCTTCATTTGAATCTCTTTCTATCATTTTTCCATTCATAATCTTTTCTTCTAACTCATCTGAATATTGAGTTATTTTCATGACAATGAGAGCAACCGGTACAATATAGTCTGCAAATGCTGTCATAGATTCCATGTCTTCAATTCTAAAATAACCCGTATGAGCAAGTTCTCCATGAATACCCCAAAATGCTAATTGTGCTAATTTATAAAAATTTACCTCTTTATCTAAATAAATCGAAGAATCATTAAATCGTGGAAACTCTAAAACTAATCTTTCAATTAACCCCTCACCATTTGAATAGAGTTTTCGTGGGCCATTTTTTATAAACTTCAACCAATCCCCTTCATAGCTATCTACAAGTTTTGTACCTACCACATTTAATATTTCTACTCGTTCTTTTAGCATTGGCATTTCAATATTTCCTTCGAAAATTTTTTCTAGTTCTTCAATTGTTAACTTTTCTAATACTTCACCATTAAGTAAATTGATTCCAGAATCTATTGCTTCATGCACTTGTGCAAACATGGCTTCACTGTCTGAAAGGCTCTTGCCATCTCGTTCTATTGAATACTTAATCGAAGTATCGAAATCAGTAAAAGCAAAATTCAAAGTATTAATAAGCATTGTGGTTCGCATAAAATTATCAGGATCTTTATTTGTTTGATTATTTTTTGGAAGTCCAAACTCTTCATACGCCAGCCAATCAGCAACTATTTCTATATTTTGCTCACTTACTGATAGGTGTTCAGCATTTTCAATTACATTCCCTATTGATTTTAAAACTTTAGATTCCCAGTTAACTCCCATAATTTAAATCATAGTAGATAAAAAAGTAAAATATTTTTATAATTCTTGTATGACTTCAAAAATCTGTGTTGTAGGTAGCTCTAATATTGATCAAATTGCTTATGTAGATAACACGCCCTCCGATGGTGAGACTGTTTTTGGAAATGAATACAAAATGGGTTTTGGGGGGAAAGGGGCAAATCAAGCCGTTATGTCAGGACTTATGGGTGCTGAAACATATATGATAACCTGCTTGGGAGACGATGTGTATGCAGATATGACTATAGATAATTATAAAAAAAGCGGCGTTAATGTTGACTTCATTCAAAGAGTATCTGGATCAAGTGGGGTTGCTCCGATATGGGTTGATAGCTCAGGACAAAACAGAATTATTGTTGTGTCTGGTGCAAATGATTTAATTAATAGTGATAAAGCTGTAGAAGCTGTAAAAAAAATAGATGATTTAAAGGCTGTAATTGGACAATTTGAAATCCCGCTTGAAGTAACTGAAAAAGTTTTTCAATATGCAAAAGCCAACAGCATTACAACAATTTTAAATCCTGCTCCGGCGAAAATCCCTTCAGACAACCTCATGGGTGCTACTGATTGGTTTATACCTAATGAAGTAGAGTTTGAAACTATTTCTGGTTTAAGCGCATTTGAAGATGACAATTTAATCAATTATTCTGAAACAATAAAATCTAATCTAATTGTTACCTTGGGTGAAAAAGGTGCGGCATATGTAGAAAATGGTGTTGTAAAAAAAGTTAGTGCGCCAAAAGTTGCCGCAATTGATACGACTGGAGCAGGAGATGCTTTTGTTGGTTCATTTTCTTACGCAATAGCATCTGGTTTTACAATAGAAGATTCAATCAAATTAGGCATAGAAAGAGCATCCGATTCTGTAACTAGGCCTGGTACACAATCTTCATACTGTAAATAATGATAGTTTTACCTTTTCGTGAACAAATGATTTTATTAATTACTTTCATTGTAATTTTTTTAGTCTTCTGGGTAGATGACAAAAGATTAAAAAATAAAAATCATATATTAAACAAAATTTTTTATTACCTACCATCTTTTAACAGCAATCAAAGAACTGGTTTTATGCTGTTAACTGTGGCGGCTGTTTGTGTAGTATTAGGTGTTGCTTTGTATCTTTCAATTATTGTATTAGTTGCCGGTTTATCCTTTATTTATAAAGGAAGAAATTAGGAATCTTTACTCCAAAATCTAACTTGGGGCAAGATATTGTTTTTCATTCTTAATTGCATTATTAAAATTCCAGCAATCGAAGATAGTAGTGAAATATACAAAAATAGATTAATATTCTCTAGATTTACAAAATATGCAAAAATAAATGGGCCAGTAATTAGCCCCGGTAACCTAAAAGCTGTAAGAAGTGCATTTGTATTTCCTGCATCACCTACTGAACCGATTTCTACTGAGATATTACTTTGTGAGGTAAGAAATGTTCCAGATCCTAAGCCAGCACAAATAAAAATTAAATTTTGAAATAATAATGGGTCAGAAATAAATAATACACTGGCTATAAAATGAAAAGATAAACCTAGTATATAGGTAATTTTAAACCCTGATCTTGTTGCAATTATTGGCACAATGAAACTACCGAAGCTCTGACTTATCAAAAGTAAGGTAATCCATATTCCAATACTGTCTGCATTTACTGAATAAAAATTTATTAACCAAATAGTAAAAAAAGGCGTAATGGATTCTGGAACAACGCTTACTATATTTGAAGTTGCTATTGCTTTTACGTCATTACTATTTCTAAAAATTAGATACCAATTGTTAAGTTTTTTATTAATTAATTTAATGGTTAGTCTTATTTTTTTATTATTAATTTTTTTAGGTTCTCTAATCAATATGAGTGGAATTAAAGAAAGTGTTGTAATGATTATTACAAGTAACAAACCTCTGGTAAATCCCTCAATTAAACCATTGTCTTGTATTTGAATATCAACATATCTAGAGACTAAAAATCCAGCTAAGGAGCCTGTAGTGAGATTAGCAGCAAAAAATATCGCCCTATGCTTGTATAAAACTCTAGAAACTAAATCAAAATAAGCCGGAAGAATTGCTCCTGCACTATAAACAAACACTGCATAAGTTATTAAAAATATAGGAAGAATAAATTCTGATTCCAAAAAATATTTTAAACTAAGATATATAAAAATAAACCCAACTCTCTCACTAATACCCCATTTAATAACATCTAGTTTTGAATCTTCTTCCTTTCCTCTGTTGGCAGATGAGATGAACTGACCGAGGATATTTAAAAAATAAAATATTATTATTACAGAAGGAGCAGCATACCAAGCCTTAGAT